>DASVAW010000102.1 GCA_036376135.1 Candidatus Polarisedimenticolaceae bacterium
CCGCTCAACGAGATCGTCCTCGACTTCTTCGACAAGCTGAAGTCGATCTCCCGCGGCTACGCCTCGCTCGACTACCACCTCGCCGGCTACAAGCCCGACCGCCTGGTGAAGATGGACCTGCTCGTCAACGGCGACCCGATCGACGCGCTCGCCGTGATCGTGCACGAGGACAAGGCGGAGCTGAAGGGGCGCGCGCTCGCGGTGAAGCTCAAGGAGCTCATCCCCCGCCAGCTCTACGAGGTCGCGATCCAGGCGGCGGTCGGGTCGAAGATCCTCTGCCGGACCAACGTGAAGGCGATGGGGAAGAACGTCCTGGCCAAGTGTTACGGCGGCGACATCTCCCGCAAGCGCAAGCTCCTCGAGAAGCAGAAGGAAGGCAAGAAGCGCATGAAGCGCGTCGGGCGGGTGGACATCCCGCAGGACGCGTTCCTGGCGATTCTCAAGGTGGACTGAAGGCCGCTGCGTTATCCTCGCGTCACGCTCGCGAGGGATCGCACCGTGGCTCGAATCGTCGTCGCCCTGTTCCTCTCTTCCACGCTCGCCGCCGCCGCGGAGACGCCCGTCCTGAACGCCGCCAGGGCCGTCGTTCTCGAGAACGTCGCCTGGAAGGTCGGGGACGCGACGCTGCGGATCGAGAAGGGGTGGGCGGCACCGTTCGCCTCGAAGGACGGGAAGCCGCTCGAGGTCGCCTTCGCGGGACGCGCGACGCTCGAGTGCCTCCCCCGCGAACGGGTCGAAGCGAACTACCTCGCGGTCTTCACCGGATCCCCCGCGCTCTCGCTCGAGGTGGACGCGGCCGTGCTCGCGCTCGGCGACCCGGGGGCGGCGGAACGCTTGCTCTCCGGCCCCGTTGCCGCGGACTCCCCCACGGCGCCCGCCGCGGCAGAGTCGTTCGCGCGTGCGTGGCTTGACTCGCCTGAACGGCGCGGGCTCGAGCTGGAGCTGCTTCGGTGGCGTTCGGCGTTCGACGATCCCGTCGTGAATCGCTTTCAGGCCCTGGCCGTTCGAACTCCGCGCTTCGGTACGGTGTACGCCGCCGTCGACCCGGAGTCCGAGGAGCCCTTCCAGCTCGGCCGGTTCGTGCCGCTGCCGCTCGGCGATCACGAACTCGAGATCGCGCGACGCCAGATCGGTCGGGAGCGATGGGACGGACGTTACCTGGATCTCGACGTCCGCGACCTGGGGGACTGGGACCGATGGGTCCGGTATGCACCGCGACTTCCCGGGGGCGGCGTGGACTCCGGCGGCGACGGCTACGACATCGAGGACTACGTCATCGATGCACGCGTGATGCCCGGTGGCGAGACCCTTCGCGGCAAGGCGAGGATGCGGCTCCGCTGGTTGCACGACGGGCTGAAGACGGTTCGCTTCCGGCTCTTCCCGGACCTGAAGGTCGAGTCGGTCCGCGCCGGGGACGGCCGCGAGCTTCCGTTCCGCCAGGTTCGGGGTTCCTTCGCCGTCGCGCTGGCCGAGCCCTCGAGAACCGACTTACCCGCGACGGTCGAGGTGGAGTACGTCGGCGCCGCGCTCGAGAAGGACGCCGCCGGGTACTGGTGGCTGCGTTCCACGGGAGGTTGGTACCCGCAAGGCGGGTCCACGAGGGCGACGTTCGACGTCACGCTGCGTCGACCGAAGCGGCTCGACCTGTTCGCGGCGGGGCGCCGCGTGGACGGCGGCGAGAACGACGGCGAGGCGTGGGAGCGGCGCGTCCTCGACGTGCCCGGGCTCGCCTTCTCCTTCGAGGTCGGGAAGTTCGACGTCCTGACGGACCGCGCGGGAGACGTCGAGTTGACGTTCGCCTTCGGCCGGTCCCCCCGGCCGGTGCCGAACCCCTTGCAGCAGACCGTTGCGACCCACGTGAAGCAGGCCCTGTACGTCTACGAGACCCTGTTCGGCGCCTATCCCTACCCCACGCTCACGTTCGTGACGGTCCCGCGCTACTTCTCGCAGGGTTACCCGGGTTTCATCAGCTTCGCCCACCCGCTCCTCGTCGGGGATCCGCGCTACTCCATCTCGACGGATCGCGGGGAAGCCGTCGAGACGCTCGCCCACGAGCTGGCCCACCAGTGGTGGGGAAACAAGCTCGGCTGGCGCGGCTATCGGGACCAGTGGCTCAGCGAAGCGCTCGCGACGTACGCGTCGACGTGGTTTACCTACGCCCTGTTCCGCGGCGACGAGACGTACCTTCGGGACCGTTGCGGGAAGTGGCACGCCGAGCTCAACGCGATGAGCGACGCGGGCCGCCCGATCGGAATGGTCGGCCCGATGGTCCTCGGCGAGCGCCTCGACTCGAGCCTGGCCCACGCCTACGCCCCGATCGTGTACGGCAAGGGGGTGCTCGTCTTCAATACGCTCGTCCACGAGATCGGCGAGGACGCGTTCCTTCGAATCCTCCGTTCGCTCGCGGACGAGGTCCGCCACGGGACGATCGACTCGTCGAGCTTCTTCCAGGCTATCGAACGGGCCTCCGGGCGGGACCTGGGCCCGTTCATCCGAACGTTCGTCGAGGGAACGCTGCGGCCCCACCTCGACATCGAGAAGGTGGCCGTCGCCGCCGACGGAGGCCGCTGGAAGATCCGGGGCGAAGTCGAGGTCACGGCGAGCCGACAGCCCCGCGTGGTGGCTCGCCTCGACGCGTCGGCGCGCTGGTCGGTCGCCCCGGCCCGCCCGCCTGCCGAGGAACCACTCGAGATTACCCGGCTGGTCGTGCCGTGGGTGGCGCGAACGGGCGAGGGCGAGCCGGCGAAGCGACTCGAAGGCGCCGTGGCGCTTCCCGTCCCGTCGGGGGCGTTCGAGATCGTCGTCGAGCACGAGCCGAAGGAATTCCGCATCAACGCGATGGGCCTCGTCTACGCGGACCGGCGCGACGAATCGACGGCGGCCGGCAAGGACGAGCTCCTTCGTCGCGGGACTCGCCGCGCCCTCGAAGGGCGGGACGAGGAAGCCGAAGCCGATTTCCGGGCCGTCCTCGCGCACCCGCCCGAGCCGGGGCGCGGAGCGGCGCTTCAGGCGCGGTACGCGGACGGCGGAGCGCACGTCGGCCTCGCCCGCGTGGCGCTGGACCGCGGCCGCGACGAGGAGGCGCGCGCGGAGCTGGAGCTCGCGACGGAGGTTCTGGGTGCGGGGCACCGCCACGCGTTCGACGCGGAACGGAACCTGCTCCGCGCGCGACTCGAGCTCCGCTCGGAGGAAGCGGAGGCCGCGTACGCGCGGCTTGCAAAACGCCTCTACCTCCCGTTCCGACAACGCGCGACCGAAACGACGTCCGAGCGGGCCCGGCGGGTCCGGTTCGCCAGCGGCGAGGCGGGAACCGCCGAGTCCTACGCGGTCCTGGCCCTCGCCGCGCGGCTGACGAACCGCCAGGAGGTCGCGGACTTGGCCGCTCAGGAGGCGGTCAAGCGCGGCGCCGATCTCTCCGCGTTCCCTTGGTAGCTATGCCCGCGCACGATCCGCGCTCGACGCTCGCGAGGAGACGAACCATGGCCCTACGGGTCGCCGCCTTTTTCCTTTCGTTCACGCTCGCCGCCGCCGCGGAGCCGCCCGTCCTCGACGCCGCCAGGGCCGTCGTGCTCGAAAACGTCGCCTGGAAGGTCGGGGACGCGACGTTGCGAATCGAGAAGGCCGTCGCAGCACCCTTCGCGTCCTCCGACGGTCCACCGCTCGAGGTCGCGCTCTACGGGAGGGCGACCCTCGAGTGCGCCCCGCGGGAACCGGTCGAAGCGGCCTACCTCGAGGTCTTCACCGGAATGCGCGAGATCCGGCTCGATGGCGACGCCGCGGTGCTGACCACCGCCGACCCCACGCTCGTCGAGCGGCTTCTTCGGGACAAACCCTCGACTGCGGCGGCGGAGGGACTGTCGGGCGCCGAAGCATTCGCGAAGGAATGGCCTGCGTCCCCGGAGTACCGGCGCCTCGGCATCGACCTCGCGCGCTGGCGTTCGCGAGCGGGCGACAGCGGCCTCGCCGGATTCACGGCGGTCGTCGTGCGTACGGGCGCGTTCGGTCGGGTCTACGCGGCGCTCGACCCGGAGGATCTCGAGCCGTTCGCCCTCGGCCGATTCGTTCCGGTACCGATCGGCGACCACGACGCCGACACGTTGCGCCGGGCGATTCAGCGCGAGCGTCATGCGGGCCGGTACCTGGAATTCAACGTCGCCGACGTCGGCGACTGGGATTCGTGGGTCCGGTCCGCTCCGCGCGACGCCGCCGGGGAGCCGGCTCGAGGGGCGGCGGGATTCGACGTCGAGCGATACGAGCTCGACGTCCGCATCCAGAAGGGGGGCGAATTCCTGCGCGGCCTCGCGACGGTGCGGCTGCGCTGGACGGCACCTGCTCGTCGCACGGCCAAGTTCTCGATGTTGTCGGACCTCAAGGCGACCGCGGTGCGGGATGGCAGCGGCACTCCGCTTCCGTTCGTGCAGGTGAGGGGCGTCCTGGCCGTCGCCTTCCCCGCACCCTCGGCGCCGGGAACCCCGGCGGAGCTCTCGATCGACTACCAGGGCGCCGCGCTCGAGAAGGGAGACGGCGGCTACTGGTGGTCTCGGAGCACCAGCGGCTGGTACCCCTCGGGCGGCGACTCCCGCTCCACCTACGACGTCACACTCCGGTGGCCCGAACGGCTCGACCTCGTCGCCTCGGGGAAGCGGATCGACGGCGGGACCGACGGGGACGATCTCTGGGAGCGCCGCGTTCTCGAGACGCCGGGGCTCGCGTTCTCCTTCGAGGTCGGACACTTCGACGTCGTCCGCGAGAAGTATCGCGACGTCGACGTGACCTTCGCGTTCGGTGCCGCACCGGACCCTGTCGCGAAGGACCGGCAGAAGGCCGTCATCGAGACCACGCTCGAGGCCCTGAAGGCCTTCGAGTCGCTCTTCGGCGACTACCCATTCCCGACGCTCACCGTCGTGACCGTGCCGCGGGGGTTCTCGCAGGGATTCCCGGGATTCGTGAGCCTCGCTCACGGGTTGTTCGAAGAGGGCGGCGGCTGGCGAGTCCTCGGGGGCATCCCGTACGACCCGCGGAAGGGAATGGCGATCGCGACCATCGCCCACGAGCTCTCCCATCAGTGGTGGGGCAACAAGGTCGGGTGGTGGAGCTACAGGGACCAGTGGCTCAGCGAGGCGCTCGCGAACTTCTCGGGCACGTGGTTCACGTATTATCGGCTCAATCGCGACGACGAGTACCTGGCAGGTCGCGGATGGATGTGGCGGCAGGGATTCGACGACCTTTCCGACGGCGGCCGGCCGGTCGGCGAGCTGGGTCCCGTTGTGCTGGGAGACCGCCTCGATTCCAGCCTGAGCGACGACGCGTACCGCGTGACCGTCTATGACAAGGGAGCGCTTGTCTTCAACACGCTCGTGCAGGAGATCGGAGAGGCGGACTTCCTCCGCATGCTGCACCTGCTCGCCGACCGGGTGAACCACCGCCGCATCGACACCCCGACGTTCTTCAAGGCGATCGAGCGGATGTCGGGGCTCGACCTGAAGCCGTTCGTGGCGACCTTCGTCGAGGGCACGGTCTATCCCCAGATCGCCGCGCGTCACGAGATCGTCCCCGGGCAGAACGGGGGCTGGCTCGCTCGCGGCGAGGCGACGGTGACCGGGTCGAGCCTCGCGAAAGCGATGTTGCGACGCGACGCCGCAGGGCGATGGGACGTCGCGATCCTCGCGACCGCCCCTCCGCCGCTGGCCGTGACGCGCCTCACGGTGCCGTGGCGCGCCGGGTTCGGGGAAAAATCGGAGGACGTCGCGGACGGCCGCGTCACCCTCCAGGTCCCGTCTGGGACATTCGAAGTCGCCTTCGACCGAAAGCCCACGACGTTCCGCCTCGATCCCATGGGGACCGTGTTCGCCGACTGGAAGTCCGAATCGGGGAGCACCGCCAAGGCGGCCCTCGTGGCGCAAGGCATGCGCGCGACGCTCGGCGGGCGCCACGAGGCGGCTGCCGAGCTGTTCCGGAAAGGGCTCGCCGTGCCTCCGGGCGACGGGAGGGATGCGGCGGACGCCGCCCGCCACGTGGACGGCGGCGCACACGTCGGGTTGGCCCGCGCCGCGCTCGGCCTCGGCAACGACGCGGAGGCGCGGGAGCAGCTCGAGCAGGCGGACAAGCTCCTCACGGGCTGGCTGAGCAACCGCTTCCGCGACGAGCGGGACCTGCTGCGAGCGCGACTCGAAATACGCGCGGGCGATGCCGAGGCCGCCTACGACCGGCTTGCGCGACGGCTCTATCTGCCGTTCCGCCAGAGCGCGGGGGAAACCACCGTCGAACAGGCCCGTCGGGTGAAGTTCTCCGACGGCCGGGTTGGAACCGCGGAGTCGTATGCGGTTCTCGCGCTGGCCGCGAAGCTGACGAAACGCCCCGAGGTTTCGGAGATGGCCGCCGCGGAAGCCGCAAAACGCGGAGCCGACCTCTCCGCGCTCGAGGACGCGGAGCCGGAGCGCGGCCGCTAACCCTTCCGCCTCCCCTCGAACAGCAGGTTCGCGAACGGCGTCCCCGCTCCCATCGGCCGCACGGTGACCTCGAACCCCGCGCGCTCGAGTTTCATGCGCCACGCGGTCGCGGTACGCCAATGAAACCGTTGCGACAGGTCGCCCCGCGCGATCGCGGCGAAACGCTCGCCCAGGCGCACCGCCCAGAACGGCCACCCCGCCGCCGCATCGGCCTCGCGCAGGAGCAGCAGGCCCCCATCCGACAGCGCGGCCGACGCGCGGTCGATCAGCCGGTCCTGCTCCGCCTCGTCGAGGTAGTGCAGGACGTCGAGGATCGTCACGACCGAACACTCCGGGATCGCGACCTCCCCGGCGTGGCCTCGCACGATCGTCGCGTCGCCGCGCAGCGCCGTCCGGGCGACCGTCGCGGCGGCCTCGCGCGGCTCGATGCCGTGGAGCTCGAGCCGGTGCCCCGTGACGCCGCGCGCCTCGGCGAGCAGCGCCAGGAGGATGCCCCGGCCGCACCCGACGTCCACGAGACGGCCCTGCGTCGGAAGCGCCACGGACTCGACGATCCCCCGGTAGAGCGGATCCCCGGCGAGCTTGCCCTTCACGAAATGGAAGTCGAAGCGCCCCGCCGACGCGTAGCGCGCGGCGGCCCGGTCGACGACCTCGGGGGGAAGCGCGGTCACGGCAGCGGCACCGCGCGAAGCCCCGCGCGATCGATCGCGTCGAGCACGCGCGGGAGCGCGTCGAGGACGACGCGATGCCCGGGGCCGTCGTGCAGGACCAACACGTCCCCGGCACGCAATCCCCGCGTGAGCCGCGCGGCGACCCGCGAGGCGTTGGTGTCGACGGCGTCGAAGCCGCGACGCGTCCACGAGGCGAGGGAGATCCCGCGCCGTCGCAGCTGCGGATCGAGCCACGGCGGGCGAAGCCCGGCGGGTGCCCGGAACCAACGCGGCGCGCGCCCCGCGAGCGCCCCGATCTCGCGCTGCGCGCGATCGATCTCGCGCCCGACGGCTCCGGGAGGGAGCACCGAGAAGGCGTGCGAGTGGCTCCACGTGTGGTTCTCGACGCGATGCCCCCGCCGCACGATCGCGCGCACGACCTCCGGGTGCGCGACCGCGCGCGCGCCGACGAGGAAGAACGAGGCGCGCGCGCCGCGCGCTTCGAGCAGGTCGAGCACGCGCGGGGTCACGTCGGGGTCGGGACCGTCGTCGAACGAGACCGCGACCTCGCCCCGCGCCGCCGCGTCGGGCCCGAGCCGCACGAGGTTGTCGCCGAGAAGGCGGCTGCGCGGCCAGAGCGCCGCGCCGTAGATCGCGGCGTGGTCGGCGACGCAGGCCGCGACGACCCACGGCCAGCTCGACGGCGCGAGCGCGACCGTCGCGAGCCCCGCCGCGTGCAGCGCCGCGGACGCCTTCAGCAGCGCGGTCACGCGAGCGCGCTCAGCGCGGCGCGGTCGAGCTTGCCGCGTTCGGTGCGCGGGAGCTCCTCGACGAGCACGACGCTGCGGGGGACCTTGTGGGGGCTCAGTCGCTCGCGGCAGCGGGCGAGGAGCGTCTCGCGGTCCACGGCGCCGGGCTCGCACGCGACGACCGCCCGCAACACGTCCCCGTCGCCGATCACGACGACCTCACGCACGCCGTCGCAGGCCGCGATCACCGCCTCCACCTCGCGGGGGTGGACCTTGCGGCCGCGGACGCTGATCACGTCGTCCCGGCCGAGCAGGCGCCACTCCCCGTCGGCGGTCCGCTCCGCGGCGTCGCGGGTCCGGTACACGCCGCCGGAGACCGCGGCGGAGGCGACGACGACGGTCCCCGACTCGGGATCGAGGGTGACGCGCACGCCGTCCATGGGTGTTCCCACCGTGCCGCGCTCCCCCGCGCCGCCGAGCCGGTCGTAGCAGATCCCGCCCGTCTCGCTCGAGCCGTAGAAGACGTGCACGGGAAGGCCGAAACGCTCGCGGAAGCGGCGCGCCGTCGCGGGGTCGAGCGGGGCCCCCGCCGTGAGCACGAGGCGCACGGATCGCGGCGGAGGCGGAGGGGATTCGAGCCGGACGAGCGCCTGGAGGAACGCCGGCACGGTCGGGAAGACCGTCGCGCGCCACCGCTCGGCCGCCTCGAGCGCCGCCCACGGCCCCGCCCCCGGATCCGGGAGGACGGCGGGGCAGCCGCGCGTGAGGACGGGGACCGCGACGCTCGACAGTCCGTAGGAGTGGGACATCGGGATCGCGCCGAGGATCCGGTCCGCCGCCCCGATCCCCATCGTCGAGGCGATCTGCGCCTCGTCGGCGACGAGGTTCGCGGCGGTGGCCTCCACCCCGCGGGGCTCGCCGGTCGATCCCGAGGTCAGCTTCAGCGCCGCGATCCCAGGGTACGCGCGCGGTCTCCCCTCGCACGCTCGCCACGACCACGTCCCGCGCCACGAGAGCACCGCGCTCGCGCCGAGGCGATCGGCGACGCGCGCGACCTCCGCCCCGGGCATGCGCGCATCCGCGAGGATCGCGGCGAGCCCGGCACGGCGCAGCGCGAGGAACCCCGCGAGGAACGGGACGCCGTCCGGGGCCTGCAGGACGGCCGCCCCGGAGCGCGACGCGGAATCGACAGCCTCCCGCGCCTCGCGCGCCGCTGCGTCGAGCACGTCCCGCGAGATCTCCCGCTCGGGTCCGAGCACGGCGGGGGCGCCGGCGTCGGCGCGCCGCAGGGCGTCGAAGGCGTGCACGAGGACGTCGGTCATCGTCGCAAATCCGCGTGTTATATTGCGTCTCTCTCGCCGAACGGCGCGGAACCGCAATCTAACATGAGCCACGGCCCCGAACTTCGACTCCGGATCAAGGAACTCATCGTCGAGAGCCTCCGCTTCGACGGGATGGACCCCGCCTCGATCGAGGACGACGCGCCGCTCATGGGCGAAGGACTCGGCCTCGATTCGGTCGACGCGCTCGAGTTGATGGTCGCCCTCGAGAAGGAGTTCGGCGTCAAGCTCGAGAACGCCGAGGTCGGCCGCGCGGTCCTGAAGTCGGTCTCCACCCTCGCGGCCTTCATCGCCGAGCGTCGAGCGGCCGTGGGGAAGCCGGGTGAGGCCTGAGTCGACGGTCGTCGTCACCGGACTGGGCGCGGTAACCGCCCTCGGGGGATCGGCCGGCTCCACCTGGCGCGGCCTCCGGGCGGGACGCACCGCCATCGCCCCGTTCTCCCGCTTCGACGCCGCGCCGTTCCGGACGCACCTCGCCGGAGAGGCCGATGTCCCCGCAGGGGAATCGGACCTCCGTGCGGAGCGACTGACACTCGCGGATCGCTTCGCGCTCGCCGCGACGCGCGAGGCGCTCGAACAGTCCGGCCTCGACCTTCACGCGGCGCGGGCGACCCTCGGCGTCTTCTTCGGAAGCTCGACGGGCGGGATGTGGGAAACCGAGGTCTTTTTCGAGCGCGCCCTCGCCTCGGAGATGCGCCGGCTGCGCGCCGATCTTCTCGCGCAGCAGCAGTACAACGCCCCGGGCGACGCGGTCGCGCGGCGGTTCGGGGCCGAGGGCCCGGTCGAAACGGTCTCGGCCGCGTGCGCGTCGGGATCGATGGCGCTCGGGATGGCGCTCCACGCCCTCAGGCGCGGCGACTGCGACGTCGCGATCGCCGGCGCCGCGGACTCCCTCTGCCGCATCACCTACGGCGGATTCAACGCGCTGCGTTCGGTGGACCCCGAGCCCTGCGCGCCGTTCCGCGCGCGGCGACAGGGGCTTTCGATCGGCGAGGGCGCGGGCGTGGTCGTGCTCGAGCGACGCGAGGCGGCGTTGTCCCGAGGTGCCTTGCCCCTCGCGGAGCTGTGCGGCGCGGCGTGGTCCTGCGACGCGCACCACATGACCGCGCCTGCGCCGGACGGGTCCGGCGCGGCGCGCGCCCTGCGCTCGGCCCTCGCGGATGCGGGGGTCGGCGCCGAGGCGCTCGACTTCGTCAACGCCCACGGAACGGGGACCCCCCTCAACGACGCCGCCGAGGCACGCGCGATCCGCGAGGTGCTGGGCGACCGCGTCCTCCTCGTGCCCGTCGTGTCGACGAAGTCGATGGTGGGGCACCTCCTCGGCGCGGCCGGCGCCGTCGAGGCGGTGGTGACGATCCTCTGTCTCGCCGAGCGCGAGGTCCATCCGATGCCCTCCGCCGGCGCGATCGACGCCGAGATCGGGCTCGAGCTGGTGATCGGGACGCCGCGTGCGCTGCCGCACGCGCGCTTCGCGGCTTCGCTGAACCTCGCCTTCGGCGGCGCGAACGCCGCACTCGTGCTCGCCCGCGCCGACGCGAGGGGCTGACGGTGGCATCGGTCGTCACGGGAATCGGCCATGTCGGCGCCTCGGGGCTCGGGCTCGACGCGATCCGGCGCGCCCTCACGGAAGGCACGCCGCGCCCGGCGGTGGTCGACGCCTCCGCCGGCTGGCACGTTCCCGGGTCCGCGCGCACCGCGCTCCTCTGCGCGGAGGCGAACCTGACCCCGTGGGTGTCCCCGGCCGCGGCGCGGCGGATGAGCCGCCCCTCCCGCCTCGCCGTCGCCGCCGCGCGGATGGCCCTCGAGTCGGCGACCGCCGGGTGCGAGCCGGACGGCGTCGTGTTGGCGACCGCCTTCGGCCCGGCGGCGTTCACCGAGAAGCTGCTCCGCGAGATCCTCGCCGATCCCGAGACCGCCTCGCCGTTCCTGTTCACCGAATGCGTCGCGAACGCCCCGACCGCCGAGGTCGCGATCGCCCTCGCGGCCCGTGGGACGAACTGGACGATCACGCAGCGCGAAGCCGGCCCGTTGCTCGCCCTCGCCCGCGCGGCATCGGAGATCGACGAAGGCCGGGCGAGGGCGGTCGTCGCCGGCGCGGTCGAGGAGATGACGCCGATGCTGCACGGCGTTCTCGACCGGTTCCGTGCCCTCGCGAGGCCCACCCCGGACGGCGAGGCCGCACGTCCCTTCGACGCCCGCCGGAACGGGTTCCTCGTCGCCGAAGGCGCGACGATGTTCCTGGTGGAGGACGAACACGACGCCACCCGCCGCGGCGCGCGGCCGCTCGCCCGCGTGATCGCGAGCGGCGCCGCCTTCGATCCGACGGCCACGCCGGGAACGTGGGGAAGGAACGGAGCCGGGCTCGGGCGCGCGATGCGACGCTCGCTCGAGCGAGCGGGGATCGACCGGACGACGATCGGCGCCGTCGTCTCGGGTGCGTCGGGAGCGGTGGACGGGGATCGCGCGGAAGCGGAGGCGCTGGGCGCGATGTTCGAGGGGACGGCCGTTCCCCCGGTCCTCGCCCCCAAGGCGGTCGTGGGAGAGTTCGCGGGAGCGTATCTCGCGGCGCCGTTCCTCGCCGTCGAACCGTCGACCTTCCCGGCCACCCCGGGTTTCCGTACCCCGGATCCGGCCCTGGGCGTCGTCCCGTGGCAGGGGGGCCCGATCTCCGCCTCGCGCGTCCTCGTCACCGGGCTGGCGTCGGGGGGCGCCGCCGCCTGGGTCGTCCTGGAGCGTCCGTGATCGCGCGGGTCGCCGCGGCGATCCCGGCGTACCAGGCTGCGGCCACGGTCGCCGCCGTCGTGACCGGTACGCGGCCGCTCGTGGCCGAGCTCATCGTGGTGGACGACGGTTCGACCGACGGCACGGGGAATGCCGCCCGCGCCGCCGGGGCCGAGGTGCTCGTGCACGCGAGCAACCTCGGCAAGGGGCGGGCGCTGCGGACGGCGTTCGACGCGCTCTTCGCGCGGGGCGCCGACGCCGTCGTGACCCTCGACGCGGACGGGCAACATCGCCCCGACCAGATCCCCAGACTGATCGACGGCGCCTCGGGGGGAGCCGACCTCGTGCTCGGGACGCGCGACCACGTCTTCTCCGCCATGTCCCCGGTGCGGCGGGCGAGCAATCGGGTTTCGTCGTTCGTGATCTCGGCGGTCGCCGGCGTGCAGCTGCGCGACATCCAGACGGGCTTCCGCCTCTACACCCGCAGGCTCGTCGACGCGTGCGGCTTTCCCGAGCCGCGTTTCGAGGCGGAGAGCGCGGTGATCATCCGCGCGGCGCGACGGGGCCTCCGGATCGAGATCGTTCCCGTGAGGATGGACCTCGTCGACGGCCGCGCGACGAGCCACTACCGCCCGCTCGTGGACAGCCTGCGCATCGCGTTCGCCGTCGCGAAAGCCCGGCTCGAGCCTGCGGCGGAGCACCCGCGGGAGCGTCCCTGAGCCGCGCGGCGCGGGGTCTCGCGACCCGGGTCGCGACGGTGCTCACCGGTCGCGCGGGAGCGATCCTGCTCGCGGCGGGCGCGGTGACGGCGCTCGCGCTCCTCCCCGCGTCGAGGCTCACGCTCGAGTCCGATCTCCCCTCGCTGCTTCCCGAAGGGTCACGGGCCGCCGACGACTACCGGGTGTTCCTCGACTCCTTCGGCGGGCTCGAGAAGGTCTTCGTCCTCCTCGAAGCGCCGGAGGGCGCCGCCCCCGAGGCCCTCGGCGAGGCGGCGTTCGCGTTGGCCGACCGCCTCTCGGCCTGCCCTGAGGTGCGGTCGGCCCGGGCGGGGCTCGGCGACGACGACGAGCGTTTCTTCCTCGACTCGATCGCGCCGAATGCGCCGCTGCTGGAACCCGCCGGCCGCGTCGCGGCCGCTCTCGCCCCGGGAGCGGTCGAAGCGCGCATCGACGCCTTGCGCCTGGCTCTGGCGTCCCCCGGCGGCTCGGCGACGGCCTCGTTGGCCGCCGCCGATCCGCTCGGCCTCGCCGCCGAGCGCCTCGGTCGCGAAGGTGCCGGCTCCAGCCTTCCGGTCGATCCGACGACCGGAGCGTTCCTGTCCGGGGACGGCCGCGCGGCGCTGGTGATCGTGACTCCCGCGCGCGCCGAGACGGACGCCGCGGGGGGGCGCGCGTTGCGGGTCGCGCTCGACGCCGCCTGGGACGACGTCCGCGGCGCGCTCCCGGCACACGTCACGATGCGCGCGACCGGCGGTCCGCTCTACGCCGCGCACGACGAGGAGGCGATCCGGAGGGATCTCGTGCGCGTGTCGGGAGGGGCCGTCCTGGGCGTGGGACTGCTCATCGTCCTCGTCTGCGGCGGGATCGCGATCCCGCTCGCCGCCGCGGCCGCGGTGGGGTGCGGCCTCGCGTGGACCGCCGCGGCGGCCGGTTTCGGCCTCGGCTCGGTGACCGCGGTCGGGGTCGGCTTCGGGGCGATCCTGATCGGGATGGGGGACGACTACGTCAACCATCTCGGCGCGGACTACCGGGACCGGGTGCTTCGCGGAACCTCCCGGTTGCGCGCGACGGCGGGGGCCCTTCGCCGCGCCGCGCCGGGGACGATCGCCTCGGCGCTGACGACGTCGGCGGCGTTCGGGGTCCTCTCGCTCGCGCATTTCCGGCCCCTGCGGGAGCTCGGCATCGTCGTGGCGATCGGGATGCTGCTGATGCTCGCCTCGGCGTACCTCGTCGCCGCGCCGGTGCTCGTGCTGACGCTGTCGCGTGCTCCGCGGAAGGCTTCCCTGCTCGGCCGGCTCTCCGGCGCCGGCTGGCGCGCGCTCGGCGCCGCGGTCGACGCGACGGTGGGGCTCGCGCGACGGCATCCGCGCGGGACGCTCGTCACCGCCATGGTCGCGACGCTCGTCGCGGCCCCGGGGCTTGCGCGCCTCTCCCTGGATACCGACCCCCGGCGACTGCGACCCGACGACCATCCCGGAGTGGAGGCCGCCGGTCGTCTCGCACGCCTGTTCGGCGTCGGCATGGAGACGACCACGGTAGTGGTGCGCGCGCCGGACCTCGTCACGGCCCTCGACCGCGCCGAAGCGGTCGCCGCGCGCCTTCGCCGCGAGGTCGGCGACCGGGGGGAGGTCCGCTCTCCCTCGGACTGGCTCGTTGCGGGGGAGCGCCTCGAGGCGCGGCGCCGCGCCCTCGCCCCGTTCGATCCCGCCGGAGCGGCCGACCGCCTCGGCGCGTCGCTCGACCGCGCCGGGTTCAGCGTGGCGCCGTTCGCAGGGACGATCGCCGCCCTCCGGGTCCTCGGCGGCGCGCCCGCCGAACCGCTGCCGCCTCGCGAACGCTGGCCCGACTGGCTGCGCGACGCCGTGCGTGAGGACGCCTCGGGAGCCGCCGTGGCGGTGCACGTCCGCCACGCCGCGACCCTTCCGGGATGGGAGCACGGTCCTCCCGAACCCCTCGTGCGGGACTTGGGAGAGGCGGCCGTCGCCTCGATCCCGCGGCTGGGTGCGGATCTGCGGCGCGTGGCCATGTCCGACCTGCGCCGCCTGGGTGGGATCGCCCTCGCGATCGTTGCCGGAATGATCCTGTTGTCGTTCCGCGGGCGGCCCTTTCCCGCGGTGCTCGCGCTGACCCCGGCGGTGCTCGGCGCGGTGTGGACCTTCGGGGTCTGGGGGTGGCTCGGCCGGCCGATCGACCTGTTCGCCCTGGCCGTCATCCCGATCCTCCTGGGGCTCGGCGACGATCACGGACTCCACGTCGTGCACCGCGCCCAGACGGTCCCTTTCGAAGGGCTCGCCGGGGCGGCGGCCGGAAGCGGGCGTGCGATGGTCCTCAGCACGCTCACGACCTGCGCGGGATTCGCGTCGCTGCTCCTCTCCGCCGTGCCCGGGTTGCGGGACGGCGGCGCCCTCGTCGCGCTCGGCCTCGCGTGCGGCCTGGCCGCGGCGCTCCTGGTCCTGCCGGCGATCGGCGCGCTGCGCTCCGAGGGGGCGGAACCGGCACCCCCGCCCCACGCCCCCGAAGGGGGTCGCGCCCGTCGCTGGCTCGGACGGTTCCACGTCACGGGGGTCTTCTGGTTCCGATTCCACCTGTTCGGCGTCCGCCACTTCTCGTGGGGTGCGCGGGTCGGCGTGCCGGCCTTCACGGTGGTGTTCTTCGTCGCGCTGCGACGGATCCGGCGAGCGGTGGCGTCGAATCTCGAGGCGGTGCTGGGACCCTGCGGCCCGATCGAGCGCGAGCGCCGGATCTGGCGCACGTTCCTCTCCTTCGCCTGGTGCCTCACCGAGCGCTACGAGAATCTGGCCGGGGTCGCGAAGATGCGGTTCGAGATCGAGGGGCTCGAGCACTGGACCCCGATGGCGGATTCCCCCGGGGGGTTCGTGATGCTGACCGCGCACGTCGGCAACTGGGAGAGCGCCTCGATGCTTCCCGCCTCGAGATTCGACCGTCGCGTCCACGTCGTGCGGGAGGAGGAGCTCGACCCGCGTGCGCAGGAGTTCGTCCGGGGGCTGCTCACCTCCCGCGGAGCGACCCCGTATCTCACCCATTTCGCGACCCACGACACGTCCCTGGGACTGGAGCTCGTGGACGCGTTGCGCGCCGGGGACGTCGTGGCGCTGCAGGGGGACCGCCCACGGCAGGCCGGTCGCTCGATCGAGGGAACGTTGTTCGGAAGGTCGTTCCGGATCCCCAACGGGGTGCCCGCGCTCGCGCGCGCCGCGGGAGTGCCGCTGCTTCCCGTGTTCGTCCTGCGCGAGGGACGGCGCCGATACCGGATCGTCTTCCACGAGCCGATCCGGTTCGCGCCGGGGCTCTCGCGGGCCGACTCGGAGGCGGCGTTCGCCGCCCGGGTCGGCGCGAACCTGGAGGCGGCGATCCGGCGCGCCCCCGAGCAGTGGTTCTGTTTCAGGGAGCTGTGGCCGCCGTCATGACGCCCAGCCGGGCGCGTGCGAGAAGGCGCCCGCCCGCCTCCAGCCGTCCCTCGAACAACGCCAGCGGCGGCGCGGACGGCATCGCGCGCGCCTGAACGACGAGAGGCACACCCGCCGGCAGCGCCGACACCTCGAAGACCGCGTCGGCGACGCTGACGAGCCATCCCCGCACCGGTCCGCCGGAAACCGCCCCCGCCTGCGCCATCGCCTCCAGCGCGAGCACGACGGGGGCGAACCCCTCTTCGGCGTGGCGGGGATCGATGCGCGCGAGGCAGCGAACGACGTCGCCCCGCTCGAGCAGACGCTCGATCAGGCGCATCGCCCCGCGATGCGGGATCAACGTCTCGATGTCGGGGGACGGAGCGGGCTCCGGCTCCGGCGCGTCGAAGCCGACCCGGTCGCGCACGGTCCCCACCCGCACGAGCCCGTCGCTCGCGATCGTTCCGCCCACGCGCACGGCGAAACGACGGCGATCCTCGGAGGTCGCCGCCTCGACCGCGACCTCCGCGGTCTCGCCCGGCAGGATGACGCGGCGGAAACGTGCGCGCTCGAGGCCGACGAGCGCGAGCCCGGTTTCGCGCAGCAGCCGGTCGACGCCGTCGAGCTGCGCGACCGCCGGGAGGATCGGGGCGCCGGGGAAGTGGCCGTCGAACCACGGCTCCGAGCCGTCGAAGACGACGCGCACGGCGTCAGGCCGCCGAGGCCTTGTATTCGCCGAACACGCCGAAGTAGGTCTCGGTCGTCACCCCGCGGAATCCGCCGGCTTCCATCGACGCGACGATCGTCTCGGGCGGAACGCACCGATGGACCGTGTCCCAGCAGTAGTGCATCAGGAGATCGGCCTTGTCGCTGCGCGCGGCGAGGCGCGCCACGAACGGGACCAGTGTCCCGAGGTAGATCCTCACCAGCCGGCGACCCAGGGCGGTCGAGGGCTTGCGGAAGTCCAGGATGAGGGCGGTCGCCCCCGGCCGGAGCACCCTTCGGTACTCCTCGAAAGTACCCTTCAGGTCGGCGACGTGACGGAGCGCGTACCCCATGCTGAGGAAATCGAACGAGGCGTCGGCGAAGGGAAGGCGCTCCGCGATCCCCTGCACGAGGGGAATCGGGAGGCGCCGCCGGGTCTGCGCGAGCATCCCGAAACTGGGGTCGAGGCCGGTCACCGAACCGGTCGGCCCCACCAGGGCCAGCGCGGCGGAGGCGACGGGGCCCGTCCCCACCGCGACGTCGAGGACGTGCATCCCCTCCCGCACCTGCGCCCGGCGGAGGGCATCCCTCCGGTACCAATCCCCCGAGCCGAACGACATCAGCCGGATGATCCGCTCGTAGTCCGGGGCCGTCTCGTCGAAGATGTCGCGTACGAAACGGCGCCGGCCCCTTTCGTCCTCGTAATAGGGGTCGAGGCGCGGGTGCGGCGCGACGGCGGCGTTTTCGGCCTCGTCCTTGCTTTTCATCGACCAGAGTGTAGCGCTACCGGTTGCGATGTCGGCTGCGGCTGGGCGAGAATCCGGTGTCTCGCCACGGGACCGTCGTTCGACCAGGAGGCCGAGAACCCCATGCGCATCGCCCTAGGCTTGGCGACCGTGCTGACGCTGGCCGCGTCGGCGGTCCCCGCGCGGGCCCAGTGCCCCCTCGACACGCAGACCACCGACGCCAACGATCGGACCTGTTTCGTCGCCACGACCGGGAGCGACGCCGCGGCGGGAACGCGCGCGGCCCCGCTGCGGACGATCCAGTTCGCCATCGACGTCGCCGCGGGGAGCACCGAGTTCCAGACCATCCGGGTGTTCCCGGGCACGTACACGGAGTGCCCCAACGCCTACTTCGGGGTCACGGTGCCGACGAACCTCGACATCGTCGCCGACGACTTCATCACGAACGCCTCGCGCGCGACCACCATCCTCGACGGCACGACGATCTGCGGGAAGAACACCGCGACCCCCGCGCCGGTCGTGACGATCGGGGACCAGACCAAGCTGCGCGGGTTCACGATCAAGGGCGGCGGGGACTCGGGCGTCTTCGGCCGGGGCCACGTGCAGATCACCAACAACGTGATCACCGGCAACAGCACGCCGCTCGAGGGCGGCGGCATCGCCGTCTACACGGGAAGCGCGATCGAGGATGCCGACTTCGATGCCGTCATCGCCTCGAATCGCATCGAGGCAAATGAGGCCGGGAGCGCGGGCGGAGGCGTGTACGTCTACGCGCTCTCCGACGAGACGCTCGCGAGCGACGTGACGATCCAGTCGAACGAGATCCTCTCGAACGTGGTGCGCAACGGCACCGACCTCGACGCGATCTACGGCGGCGGGCTCGCCGTCTTCACCGACACGATCGAGCCCACCGAGGTGTCGCGGGCGGTGATCACCGCGAACGTCATCGACGGGAACTCCGCGCAGGCGGGAACGACCGGCCTCACGACGTATGGAGGAGGGGTCCTCATCCAGAGCTTCGGGGCCGGGACCGAGACGATCGACCTGGGCGGCAGCACGACGGCGCTCGGAAACTCCATCCGCAACAACACCGTCGAGGACGGTTACGGCGGCGGAGTCGCGGTGCGCGGCCAGGCCTGGCCCGGCGCGACCCACCGGCTGCGGGTGCTGACCAACGCGGTCTCCGCCAACACGTCGGATCTCGGAGGCGGGGGGATGTTCCTCCTCGCGCTGACGCTGGACGTGAACTCGGCGACGACCCTGCAGGTGCTCGCGCGCGCGAACAGCGTCTCCGGAAACGAGGCGACCGCTCCGATCGCGCCGGCGCCCGTGAATCCCGCCGGAGGCGGCGGGATCTACGCGGATTATTACAACGAGCGCAGCGTCGCCTCGGCGGCCACCCTCGAGATCCTCGGGAACACCCTTCGGAGCAACCTGTCCGACTCGTACGGCGCCGGCGCGGCCCTGTACTCCCGCGCGTACAACTCCTCGCTCCTGGACACCGATCTCGCCCCCGCCACCTCGACGATCACGTTCAAGAACAACCTCGTCGTGCTCAACGACGCCAAGGGTCCCGTCCCCGGCGGGGTGCGCGAGGGAGGAGGGGTCTACGCGGTCGGGGTCGGTTCGGGGCTGACGGGAACCGCAAACCTCGACCTTCACCTGAACACGTTCGGCCGCAACCTCGTGGACGCGGGTGGCGGCGGCGGGCTCTCGCTCGAGGGAATCACCACCCCCGACACGAACGGGGCGATCGGTTCGGTGAACCTCGAGGTCGAGAACTCGATCTTCCTCCTGAACGACGCCTACGGGATCGGCGGACCCGCGGTGCCGGGGTTCACGAACGTCGCCGCCTCGATCCGCTACAACGACTTCTTCGGCAACGCCCAGGCCCCGATCTCGCCGAACCTCGAAACTTCGGCGACGAACTCGCTCACCGTGGATCCCGAGCTGGACGTGAACTACCTCGCCCCGTTCTGCTCTCCCACGATCGACGCCGGCGACCCGTCGTCGGGGACGTTCGTGGACGGGAAGCTGCAGGAGGAGGCGCAGCCCAACGCGCGGCGCGCCAACCTCGGTCACACCGGGCTGACCTCCTCGGCGACGGTCACCCTCCCCGACGTCGACGGGAGCGGTCGCGTCGACGGGGTGGACGTGCTCGAGCTGGCGTTCCGGTTCGCCTCGAGCTCCAGCCAGGCGCGCTACCACGCGAGCTCGGACCGGGACGGAGACGGGGACGTGGACGGCGAGGACCTTTCCTATGTCGCGGCCTACTTCGGCCGCACCTGCCCGTAGACGAGAGGGACGGCATGAACCGCAGATCGATCCTCCGGAGCTTCGCCTACGCGGCGTTCTTCGCGTGCGTCCTCACCACCTCGTTCGCCTGCGGCGGAGGAGGGGGCGACGACACGCCGTCGGGCATCCTCACCGCGACGTTCACCCCGGACAATCCGAACCCCGGCGCGAACACCGTCTCGATGCAGGCGGGAAGCAGCTCGGCGACCGACTTCAACATCGACGTCTCGGTCACGCAGACCAACGACGTTTTCGGGGCGGCCTTCGACGTCACCTTCCCCAGCGCGAGCGTCTCCTACCAGTCGTTCGACATGACCGGCTCCCTGCTGAACGGCGCGGGGGTGACGGTCTCCACCACCGTCGATCCGTTCGCACCCGGGCGGCTGATCGTCGCCGTCACCCGCGTGCAGAACGTGGGCGGGACCGTTCCGAGCGTCGACGTGGGGGCGACCGCCAAGCTGATCACGCTGCGCTTCCGGGCGCGGACGGCTTTCCTGCCGACGGCGATCTCCTTCGACGCGACGCAGCCGCGGCAGGTCCGCAACGAGTTGAACCAGTCGATCCCGGTGACGTGGTCGTCCGGGTCGGCCGCCGCGGCCATCAACTGACCCGTCGTTCCCGGGCCCGGAGGATCACTTCGGGCCCGGGAACAGCTCCTCCCAGCCTTCGGGCTGTCCCTTCAGCCAGCGGTCGAACCAGGCGACGATCCCCCTCGACCAGACGACGCGTTTTCCGTGGTCGAGGATCCAGTGGTCCTGGCCGTCGACCGTCAGGAGCTCGACCGGGGCCCCCGCGAGCTTGAGCGCCGTATAGAACGACTCGCTCTCGCCGACGGGCACGTTGGTGTCCGCCGAGCCGTGCGTGAGCAGGATCGGCGTCTTCACCTTGTCCGCGCGGTAGAGCGGGCTGCGATCGACGAAGAGCTCCTTGTTGTTCCACGGGAACGACCCGGCCGCGCTGACCGCGCCGTACCAGTATCCCCAGTATCCCTCCCCCCAATACGTCGCGATCGAGGAGATCCCCGCGTGGGAGACGGCGGCGGCGTAGAGGTCCGATTTCGTGACGAGCAGCATCGTCATGAACCCGCCGTACGACGCCCCGATGCACCCGACGCGCTTCGCGTCGACCGCCGGGTGCGCCTCGAGGAACCGGCGCGTCCCCTCGAGGATCTCCTCGGAGGTCGCCGCCCCCCAGTCGTTGACGTGAGCGGCCGAGAAGGCCTGCCCGTAGCCGACCGCCCCCGAGGGCTGCGGCACGTACACGACGTACCCCTGCGAGGCCCACCACTCCTTCGGGTACCGCCCGCCCCACTCGCGCGACACGGGGGTCACGCCGCCGTAGAAGTTCACGATCGCGGGATACGACCCCTTGCGGCTCGCGTCGTAGCCCGGCGGGAAGTAGACCCGGCCGTCGATCGTGCGTCCGTTCGCCGCCTTGAAGACGAACGGCGCGACCGTCCCCTTGCGGGTCGAGGCGAGCGCCTCGACCGCGGGGGCCGCGAGGACGCGCGCCGGCCCGCCGGCCAGATCGACCGCGACCACGCGCTCGGGTTCCCACGGCGACGAGCCGGCGATCACGGCGACCGGGGCGTGGGTGGCGAACGCGACGTTCTCGGTCACGTCCACGCCGGCGTCGAGCTTCGTGAACCGCTTCGAGGCGGGCTCCCAGCGCCACAACCCCTCGAAGTCCTTCTCCGCGGCCTCGAAGTAGATGTTCCCGTCCGCGACGTTCCACTGGACCGCGAGCACCGACGGGTCGAACCCCTTCGTGATCGGCTCGGCCGATCCGCTCACGGGGTCCCACACGTAGAGGTCGCCTTCGGCCTCGCTGGGGATCACCCCCGGCTTCACCGCGTGTCCGAGGGAGTCGAACTCCGACGGGCCGCCGCGCACGAGGATGCGGCGGCCGTCCGACGACCAGGCGACGGCGTCGGTGCCCCAGCCGTCCCGGAGCTTGCGGGAGGCGAGGGTCGCGAGGTCGACCTCCCACAGCTCGTTGCGCGAATACGGACGCCGCTCGAGGTCCTCGACGTTGCGGAGGAACAGCAGGCGGGCGCCGTCGGGGGAGATCGACGCGGCCGACGAGGTCAACGAGCCCGCGGTGAGGCGCCGCCGCATGCCGGTGGCGACGTCGAGGACGTGCAGCACCTGTTTGTCCCGCCAGCCGGCCTGCCGGTCCTGCAGGTTGATCCGCAGCTTGACGCCGCGCTTGTCGGGCTCGGCCTTCGCGGTCGTCGCGTAGACGACGCGGGACGCGTCGGGCGCCCACAGGTACCCCGCGAACGCCTCGACCCGCTCGAGCAGGGGCGACGTCGCCCCGGAGTCGAGGTCGGCGACCCACAACGTCGACAGCCGCTTGTCCCCCTGGGTCTCGGAGGTCACGTAGCTCAGGCGCGTTCCCTTCGGCACCCAGGCGACCTGCGACACCGGGAGACCGCGCCACGAGCGCTCGACCGCGCCGTTCCTCACGGAGCGCACCTCGAGCCACGACTCGGCGTCGTCGGTCCCCGGAAGCACGCGTTTCCAGGTGATCGCCACGCGCGCGCCGTCGGGCGAGACCGCAAGCCCCTCCGCATTGGGCACGTCGAGGACGTCCAGGATCTCGAGGGTTCTCTCGGGATCGACGCCCGGGACCACCGCCTCGGCGCCCTTGAGGACCGCACCGACGCTCCACTCCCCGGCGCGCCCGGGGTCGTAGACGGTCTGGACGAGGAGCACGTGCGTGCCGGTGGGCAGGCGCAGCTTCCCCTTCGCCTCCGACTCGGGCCCCTCGGTTGCCGTCCCGCCGGTGGCGACCGGCTCTCCGTCGAGCCACGCACGGCGGGGGTGGCGTCCGACGAGCTCGAGGTCGGCGGCGACGAAACGTCCGGTCGTGAGATGCACCGAAAGCCAGGCGATCGCGGGAGTCTTCGGGTCGGGCGGGGTCAGGACGACCGCCCCTCCCTGCCCGGCGTCGGACCGTTTCCATCCCAGCGCGTCGCCCGCCGCGGGGCGCGGGAACCCCCGCGGGAGGACCTCCTGCGCGAGCATCTCGGCGACGCCGAACTTCCCGCCCGGCTCGTCGGCGAAGGCGGGGAACGGCGCCCGGCGCGGCTCGAGCAGGAGCCAGGCGGGCACCGGCTTCGCGGGGACGTCGCTCACGGGCGCGTCCGCCGCGACGGCGGGAACGGCGTGGGCCGCGAACACCGCGGCGAGCAGCCACGACGAGGCTCGGCGCATGGGAGTTCCTTTCGGGAATGGCCTACGAGCATGGGGACCGTGAAGATACCATCCGCGGGCCCATGAAGCGGACCGCGATCGCAGCCTCACTGGCGGGGGTTCTCGCGCTGGCGAGGCCGGCGTCCGCGGACCGTTTCCGGCTGCTCGACGACCCCCAGGAAGCCGCCCGGGTCCGCGTCCGGATGATCCACGAGGCGCGGGCGTCGATCGACGCCATGTACTTCATCGTCGGCGACGACTCGGTATCGCTCGCGGTGCTCACGCTGCTTCGCGACGCCGCGCGGCGGGGCGTCGCGGTGCGCCTCGTCGTCGACGGCCACTTCAACCGGATCCCGAAGGAAGTGCAGGCCCAGCTCATCGACGAGGGGGTCCAGATCCGCGAGTACCACCCCTTCCGGCTCTACAAACCCCGCTGGTGGTCGCGTCGCCTGCACGACAAGTTGCTCGTCACCGACGGCGCGCGGCTCGTCACGGGCGGCCGGAACATCGAATCGCCGTATTACGGCCGGGGCGAGGAGGTCGGCCGCCGCGACTACCTCGACCGCGACGCGTGGGTCGAGGGGGGCTCCGCGGCGAACGCGAGCGCCTATTTCGATGCGCTCTGGAACGGGCCGAAGGTCCGCAAGGCCAACCTCGCGCAATTCAAGCGCTCGAGGCTCGAAAAGCGCTGCGAGCTCCTCCCGGCGGAAGCCGACCGCGACCGTTGCGAGCGGCTCCGGACGGAGGCGCTCGCCGATCTCCACGCCGCGGACCGCCTCCTCGACGACCATCGCGACCGCCTCGAGCGGAACCCCTGGTTCACCTCCGATCGCCCGGTCGGCGAGGGGAGCGCGGAGGTCGGTCCCGTGCGGTTCGTGCACGACCCCGCCGCGGGGAAAAGCCCCGGGGACGGCATCGGCGCGGCGCTCCTCGAGCTTCTCGATCGAGCGGAGACCTCGGTCGTCATCGAGTCGCCGTACCTCGTCCCGTCGAAGGCCCTCCGGGAGGGGCTGAAGCGTGCCGTCGCCCGCGGCGTTCGGGTGCGCATCCTCACGAACTCCCTGGCCGTGACCGACAATCTGCTCGCCCAGGCGGGGTACGTGGGAGACAAGGACAACGTGGTCCGCTGGGGGATCGAGTTGTGGGAATACGCCGGACCCGAGTGCCTCCACTCGAAGTCGGCGGTCTTCGACGGGCGCTGGGTCGTGGTGGGCTCGTTCAACCTCGACCCCCGTTCGGAGTTCCTCAACACCGAGACCGCGGTGATCGTCGACGACCCCGACGCGGCGAACGTCGCGAGCCTCGCCATGGACGCCCACCTGGCTCGCGCGTACCGCATCGACCCCCGGGGGAAACCCGTCCCCGGCCCCGTCGAACCCGAGGAGGTCGGCTGCGGCAAGCGCATGCAGCTCGGATTGCTTCGCCTGCTCGCGCCGTTCATCCGGAAGCAGATCTGAGTCCTGCGGGGGCGGCCACCGTGAAAAAAGTTGGGCCCGCGCCGGGGGGGTGGCGCGGGCCCTGGCAGGAAGAGGAGGGTGGAAGACCTGGGACATGGAGGAATACGCCGGAAGAGCGATTTCGTTGCTCGCTTCGGCGACGACCGCGGATTTCGTGCAGCGGGGTAAAAAGCGGGCGAGCGGAACTGACGTCCCGCCCGCCTCGAGTATGGGGAGGTCAGATGGACTTCTACGCCGGGGTGCGGCATCGACCCAAGCCCGGAAAATGCCGACCTCGGAGATCTGCTGCATTGGACCCGCGTTTCGCTGCAAAACGTTGCTTCAACGGCATGACCTTGGTGGAGCGGGAAGTTCCGGGTTAGCCTCGTCTGCAGGAGACGCCATGAAACCCTGCATCCCGTTCATCCTCGGCGCGGCTCTGATCGCCAACGCTCCCCCCGCCATCGCGGAAGAGAAGCCCGCCCCCGTGAAGTCCGTCGGGAAGGTCTCGAAGGACATCTGGGAGGACACGAAGGCGGTCGGCAAGGACATCGGCAAGGGCGCGACCGAGTTGGGGAAGGACACCGCCGAGGTGTCCAAGGACGTCTGGAAGAAGGTGAGCAAGGCGTCGGTCGCCGCCGCGAAGGACGTCCGCGACGCGACGGTTCAATTCTGGAACGCCAAGATCGTGGGCAAGGAGCGCGAGCGCGACCGGCTCAAGAAAGAAAACGCCAAGCTGCGCGAGGAGACGGAGTGACCGGTCGCCTCGCTCGGATCGCCTTCACCGCCGTCCTCGTCTCGTGCGGAAGCGACGAGCGCCGCCCCGCCCAGGACCTGATCGACCGCGAGAAGGACCCCGAGGCCCGTCGGGAGCTCGAAGCGATCCGCGATGCCGTCGAGCGCGAGATGCGGGAGCGGGAGGCCGCCCTCGACCGCGAGATCGAGCGGCTCCGCGAGGAAAACGCCGAGCTCAGGGAGAAGGCGGCGAGGTAGCGGTCCTCGGCTGCGCCAACAGGCCGAGAAACCGCAGCGTCCCCTCGCCCAGCGGAACCCCCTCGCGAATCGCGCGCGCGTAGCGGATCGGCGGCACGCCCGCGATCCGCGCGCGCCGCACCGGGGCTCCCTTTCCTTCGCTGTCGAACGCGATCGCGGGAACCAGCGCCACGCCCACACCGGCCGCGACGAAGCGGCGTACCAACGAGAGGTTTCCGACCTCCACGGTGGGGCGGAAGGGAATCCCCTCCGCCTCGAAGGCCCGCTCCACGTGACGCCGGAACTCCGAACCGGGCTGGAGGGAGACGAACCGCTCCGCCGCGAGATCCTCGAGGGTGCGGGGCCCCCGCGGAAGGCGGCGTGCGGCGGGGACGAGGAGGTCGATGGGGCTCTCCAGCAGCGGTTCGAATGCGAGCCCGGGAATCCCCGGCGCCGCGGGTCCGCGCGCCACCAGCGCCACGTCGATCTCGCCGTCGCGCAAGGCCTGGAGCAGTCGGGGCGTGGGCCCCTCCAACAGGCGCACGCCCAGCGCCCGCTCCCGCGAGAGAAGCTCGGCGAGGACCCGGGGCAGCAGCTCCCTTCCCAGTGCGTCCCCCGCCCCCACGCGGATCTCCCCCGGTCCGGAGACCGGGACGCCGGCGGCGACGTCGAGCGCCTCGAGCGAGCGAAGCGCCGCCTCCGCGAGCGGGAGCAGGCGGGCCCCCTCGGGGGTCAGCGTCATCCCGCGGGCGCCGCGACGAAACAACTTCGTGTCCCAGGCCCGCTCGAGGGCGGAGAGGCGCGCGCTGAGGCTGGGCTGGGTCCGTCCGAGCTCGGCCGCCGCGCGCACCACGCTTCCGGTGCGGGCGGTCGCGACGAAGGCCCGGAGGGCCGGGGCGTCGGTTCGCGGATCGGGGAGCGGCACGGAGCCCATGATATCGAAGTATCCGATTGGTCTGATCCATAGAATCGATTGGTTCGATGGGTCGCGCCGGCGCTACCCTGCGCCTCTTCCCGGAGGTTTCCGATGGTCCAAAGGCTCGAGATCGGCCTGAAGCCCGGGCGGCGCGACCCGCGGGGCGAGGACGTCGCCCGCACGGTGCGCGGGTTTCTCGGCATCCCCGTCGAGCGGATCCGCACCCGCGACGTTTACCGCATCGACGCGGAGATCACGGTGGAGGAGGCCCGTCGGGTCCTTCACGAGCTGACCGACCCGGTCCTTCAGACCGGCGCCCTCGGCCGGATCGACGACGGCCCGTTCGATCGGGCGATCGAGGTGGCGTTCAAGCCGGGGGTGACCGACCCGGTCGGCAAGTCCGCGCGGATCGCCGTCGAGGACACGCTCGGGCGGAAGCTCCCGGAGGGGGCCGCCGTCTTCACCTCGACCCTCTACCTCTGCGACGGCGTCGACGCCGGCGAGGCCGAGCGCATCGCGCTCGAGCTCCTCGCGAATCCGGTCATCCAGACGGTGACCCTGCAGCCGTACGCGGCGTGGCGGGAATCCGCGCCGGACGTCTCGGTCCCCCGCGTCGCCGCGCACTCCCGGCCGCTCGCGGAGCGGGTCTCGCTCGCGGGAGACGACGACGCGCTGATGGAGCTGAGTCGTCGACGCCTGCTCGCGCTGACCCTCGCCGAGATGCGTGCCGTGCGCGACCACTTCCGCGCCGCCGCCGCCGATCCGCGCCGTGCCGCGTTGGGCCTGGGGGCCGATCCCACCGACGTGGAGATCGAGGCGATCGCCCAGACCTGGAGCGAGCACTGCAAGCACAAGATCTTCAACGCGACGATCACCTACGAGGAGCCGGGCGGCGCCCCCGAGGTCGTGCGCTCGCTGTTCAAGACCTACGTGCGCGGCGCGACCGACGCGGTCGGGGCGGACTGGCTCGTCTCCGTCTTCCACGACAACGCCGGGGTCGTCGCCTTCGACGGGCGGGACCACCTCGTCTACAAGGTCGAGACCCACAACTCCCCCTCCGCGCTCGACCCGTACGGAGGCGCGATGACCGGGATCGTCGGAGTGAACCGCGATCCCTTCGGGACCGGGCTCGGCGCCGACCTGCTCGCCAACGTCTGGGGGTACTGCTTCGCCTCCCCGTACCACGACGGCCCGCTTCCCAGGGGGCTGCTCCACCCCCGCCGCATCCGCGACGGGGTGCACCACGGCGTGATCGACGGAGGAAACCAGAGCGGGATCCCCTACGGGCGCGGCTGGGAGGTCTTCGACGCACGTTTCCTCGGGAAGCCCCTGGTCTTCTGCGGCACGGTCGGGCGGCTCCCGGCGACGATCGCGGGACGTCCGGGACACGAGAAGGGAGCGCGGCCGGGGGACCTCATCGTGATGTGCGGAGGCCGCATCGGCGCGGACGGGATCCACGGCGCGACCTTCTCCTCCGCCGCGCTCGACGAGTCCGCCCCGATCCAGGCGGTGCAGATCGGCGACCCGATCACCCAGAAACGGATGTTCGACTTCCTCACGGAGGCGCGCGACCTCGGCCTCTACGAGGCGATCACCGACAACGGCGCCGGCGGACTGTCCTCGTCGATCGGCGAGATGGCGGAGGTCCCCGGAGGCGCGGAGCTCGACCTCGCGAAGGCCCCGCTCAAGTACGCCGGCCTCGCCCCCTGGGAGATCCTGCTCTCCGAGGCGCAGGAGCGGATGTCGCTGGCGGTCGCTCCTTCGAAGATCGACGCGTTCCTCGCCCTCGCGCGGCGCCGCGAGGTCGAGGCGTGCGTCCTCGGCACGTTCACCGACTCCGGACACTTCCACGTGCGCCACGGCGACGAGACGGTCGCGTTCCTGCAGATGGAGTTCCTGCACGAGGGGGATCCCGACCTCGACCTGCGCGCGCGCTGGGCGGCGCCGACCTGGCCGGAGCCCCCGACCGTCGATCGCGGCCCGCTCGGGAAGGCGCTCGCCGGGATGGTCTCCCGCCTCAACCTCGCCTCCGGCGAGGCCAAGGCCCGCCACTACGACCACGAGGTCAAGGGGCTCACCGTCGTGAAACCGTGGGTGGGGGTGAAGTCCGACGTCCCCTCGGAGGCGTCGGTCTTCCTCGCGCGCCACGGCGGCCGACGCGGCTACGTCCTCTCCGAAGGGGTGAATCCCTTCTACTCGGACCTCGACACGTACTGGATGGCGATGTCGGTGGTCGACGAAGCGGTGCGCAAGCAGCTTTGCGCCGGGGCGACCCTCGACCGCATCGCGCTGCTGGACAACTTCTGCTGGCCCGACCCGGTCGAATCCCCTTCGGTCCCCGACGGCGCCTACAAGGCGGCGCAGCTCGTGCGGGCGTGCCGCGGCCTCGCCGACGCGGTGAAGGCCTACGCCGCGCCGCTGGTCTCCGGCAAGGACTCGATGAAGAACGACTCGACGATGGGCGGCGTGCGGATCTCGGTCCCGCCGACCCTGCTCGTCTCGGCGATCGGCCAGATCCCCGACGCCGCCGAGGCGCTGTCGCTCGACCTCAAGGCGCCCGGCGACGTCGTCTACCTCCTCGGGACGACGCGCGACGAGACCGGCGGCAGCGAGTACCTCCGGTGGCTGGGAGTGTGCGACGGTGCGTCGCTCGAGACGGGGAAGCCCGCCCCCTACGTAGGGAACAAGGTCCCGAAGCTCGACCCCGCCGAGACCCTGCCGCTCTACCGCGCCCTCGAAGGCTCCGTCCGCGCAGGGATCGTCCGCTCGGCATCCACCCCCGCGAAGGGGGGCCTCGCCCTCGCCCTCGTGCGCAAGGCGATGGCCGGGGAGCTGGGGCTCGACCTCGATCTCGCGCCCTGTCCCGACCTCGCGGCGCTCCCCGCGGACGTCGCGATGTTCTCCGAGTCGAACGGACGCTTCGTGGTCACCGTCGCCGCCGACGACGCCGCGGCCTTCGAGCGGCGGTTCGCGGGGCTTGCCTGCCGGCGTGCCGGCGTCGTGACCGCCGCGGCGCGCCTGCGCGTCCGCAACGGCGACCTCGTGCTCCTCGACGAGGACGTGCTCGCACTCAAGAAGGCCTGGAAGGAGGCGCTCGCCGATGCGTGAGAGGTTCGACGCGCTCCCCGAGTCCGAGAAGGCCCGGCGTCGCGCCGAGGTCCGGGTGCTGGTCCTCACGGGGCTCGGCCTCAACTGCGAGGCGGAGACCGAGGCGGCGTTCCGCTCCGCCGGGGCCTCCCCCGAGCTCGTGCACCTGCTCGACCTGCTCGACGGCACCGCGAAGCGGCGACTGTCGGATTATCCGGTGCTCGCGTTCATCGGCGGGTTCGCCTTCGGCGACCACCTCGGCGCCGGCTCCGTCTTCGCGAACAAGATCCGCTTCCGCCTCTACGACGACCTCCTTCGCTTCGTGGAGCGCGGCGGGCTGGCGCTGGGGGTGTGCAACGGCTTCCAGACGATGACGCGACTCGGATTGCTACCGGGGCTGGACGGCGACTACCGGACGCCGCGCGCGACCCTCGCGCCGAACGACCGCCCCGGCTACCGCGACGCATGGGTGACCCTCGGCTTCGATGCGACCTCGCCGTGCGTGTGGACCCGCGGCCTCGATCGGATGGAGCTTCCCTCGCGCCACGGCGAGGGGAAGTTCCTCGCCGACGACGACGTGCGCGCGCGGCTCGAAGCCAACGGCCAGGTGGTCTGCCGCTACCTCGGTCCGGACGGCTCTCCGACGCAGGAGTGGCCGTTCAACCCGAACGGCTCCCCCGATGCCGTCGCCGGGATCTGCGATCCGTCGGGGCGCCTGTTCGGGCTGATGCCCCACCCCGACGCGTACCTCTACCCGTTCCACCACCCGCAGTGGACGCGGCGGAAGCTCGACGGACCGCTCCCCGTCGAGGGGGACGGCATGAAGATCTTCCGGAACGGCGTGGACGCGGCGGCCGGGGCGCTGTGAGACGGCTCAGAATTCTCGCGCGCGAAGGGTCGCCTCGAGCGCCGGGAGGACGGCGAGGTCCTTCGGGCGACGCGCCGCGCGCTTGCTTTCGATGATCCGATCGAGCGGGAGCACGGGCACGTCGACGCCGGCGACGTCCATCCGCGTCGCACCGGCGAACTCCTCGGCGAACGACCTCATGCCGCTCATGTGCACGACGAGATCGAAGAGGGCGACGTTTTCCCCGACGAGGAGCGGCGGCGACGCCGCCGTCGGGGCGACGTAGGCGCCTCCGACCTCGTGAAGCGCGGAGCGGAACCCCGCGCCGTCCAGGTCTTCGATCCAGAGATCCACATCGACGGTGGCGGTCGGGGCCCCCTGGAGCGCGGCGGCCGACAACCCGACCACGAGGTACCGGACACCCCTCTCGTTCAGCTCACGCAGGAACGCGAGCTCTCTATCGCGAATCAGGCCAGGGGCGTCCACGGGTCAGTGCCAGCTCCAGTCGTTCGATCGGGGGCATGTCGAGGCACAGGAGCGCATGCCACACGTCCTCGAAGTCGAGCTCGGGGTGACGCGACAGGATTAGCCGCGCCCGCTCGAGCCGGGCCTCGGCCTTCCGCACTTCCTCGGCGACGGCGGCGTTCACGCCCGGAATGTACTACGAGGGCGGCGCTCTAGCCGCCCCCCAGCTTCGCCCGATACGCCTCGAGGACGATCCGGCAGCCGGCCTCGAGTCCGACCGCGGGGCCGTTGACGACGAGGTCGTATCCGAGAGGGTCGTCGATCTCGCGACGGAAGACCTGGCGCACGAAGGCCCGGCGCGCGGCGTCGTCCTCGTCGATGCGGCGCGTCGCCTCGGCGATCGAGATCTTCGCTTCCTTCGAGAACGCGTCGATGCGCACCCCGCGATCGCCGAGGATCCGCACCCGCAGCCCGAACGTCGGATCGAGCACGAACTGCGCCCCGCGCCCGAAGAGCACCGCGCTCCCCCGCCGCCCGATCGACGACACGACGCGCATGAGCTCGACTTCGTAGGAGGCCCGGGAGAGATGGCCGGGGATGAGCAGGTGCGCGAGGTAGTCGTACATCCCGGAGGCGCCCCGCTCGTCGTCGTGGACCAGCACCCGCTCGCGCATCGTGGCGTGGTCGACGATCGACGTCAGGATCTCCCTGTCGAACAGCTGCCAGTCGAGCTTCCGGGCGATCCGTTCCGCGATCTCGCGCCCGAACGCCCCGAGCTGCGTGGAGACGGCGACCCACGGCCCCTCGCGGGGCTTCTTCCAGGCCGGCTCCTCGTCGCGCGGGTGCTGGATCTCCCAGAGCCGCTGCTGGCGATCGAGGAGCTGTTCGATGTGGTCGATCGAGGCGGTGGAGTGCGCCATGACGGGCCTCCTTCGGGAAGGTGGGACCGTCACGATTCTAGGCCTCGGGGCGGTCAGCCGTCCAAGGCGTAGCGCCGGACCGCGGGGGCGCGCCAGGCGACCCACGCCGTGAAGAGGACGGTGAGCACGCCGCCGGAGACGACCGACACGGTCGCGCCGAGCGCCACCGTCGCGAACAGCGACGCCACCAGCCCCGATTCCATCTCCCCCAGCTGCGGTCCCCCCATGAAGAAGATCATGTTCACGGAGGTCATCCGGCCCCGCAGCTCGTCGGGGGTGATCAGCTGGCGGATCGTCTGGCGGATGACGGTCGAGACGAGGTCGGCGAAGCCGGAGGCGAACAACGCGAGGAACGTGAGCAGGAAGCTGCGCGAGAGCCCGTAGACGATCGTCGCCGCGCCGAACGCCGCGACCGCGCCGAGGAACCACGGGCCCTGCCTGCGCGGGAGGGGCCTCACCGAGGCGATCAACGAGCCGACGAGCGCCCCGAGCCCCGGCGCCGCGCGCAGCCACCCGAACCCGACCGGCCCCACCTTCAGGATCTGGTCCGCGAAGATCGGGAGCAGCGACGTCGCCGCGGAGAAAAACGTCGCGACGAAGTCGACCGCCATCGTCCAGACCATGATCGGCGTGCCGAAGACGAATCGCAGCCCCTGGCGCAGGGCGACGAGCGGCGGCTCGAAGGAGCCCGGCTCCCCCTCGGGTTTCCCCGACGTCCGCATTCCCGCGACGGCGGCGATCACCCCCGCGAAGGACAGCGCGTTGATCCCGTAGATCCACGCGAGGCCCTTCGTCCCCCCGTCGGACGTCGCGATCATCAGCCCCGCGAGCGCGGGCCCGCCGATCATCGCGGCGTGGAAGATGGTCAGATTCATCGACAGCGCGGCGGGGAGCTCGGCGCGGGGAACGAGCTTCGGGATCAGCGCCTGGCGTGCGGGATTGTCGAACGAGCCCGCCGCCGAGGTCAGCGCGGTCACGGCGTAGAGGGCCGCGAGGGTCTCGCCGCCCGTCCACGTGAGCCACGCGAGGATCGACGCGGCGATCAGCATCGCGCTCTGCGTGATCGCCATGATCCGTCGCCGGTCGCGGCGGTCGGCGACGACCCCGCCCCACAACGACAGCGAGAGGATCGGGATCATGCGCACCAGCCCGACGGTCCCGAGCGCGAGCGGCGATTTCGTCAGCAGGTAGATGTGCCAGTCGATGGCCGCGTACTGCATCTGCGAGCCGGTCAACGACACGAGCTGGGACGTCCAGAGCCACCGGAAATCCCGGTGGCTCAGGACGCGGTAGGGCCTCACGCGATCAGGCCGTGCGCTTGTACTCGACGAGCATCATGCGGAAGAGCTTCCGCCCCGGTCCCCGGGTCCACATCTCGTACGAGTGACGATCGCGATCCTTGATGCGGACCTTGCAGAGGAACTTGACGGTCTTGCCGTCCGGCCCGCAGGACTTCCCTTCGAACTCCATCACCTTGGGGGTCGGCTTCCCGATGCCGACGCTGTCCATGATCCCCGTGCCGAAGGAGTCCATCCACGTGCCCACGTACCGCTGCCGGACGTTGTCGTACCCGGTGAAGCCGATCCCCTCGAAGGGCATCCCCATCGAGGTCCCCTTGTAGATCTGCTCGAGGTAGCGGCCGCCCAGGACCCAGCGGTGGACCGAGGTCCCCTCGCTGACCTGCTCCGGCAGCCCCGGCCCCATGACGAATGTCGTCTTGGTCGCGAACGTCCCGACCATCGGCTCGAGTCGAGCGTGCCCCTTCGACGGGGTCATCGCCTTCTGCCAGAGCGCCATCATCGCCGCTTCGTCGTTGGCCTTCGTCTTCTTCTTCGTCTTCGCAGCCATCGGTCACCTCCGCCGCGCAGACTATCGCGGGACGAGCCCGACGCGCATCGTCCCGGCGAGCGGCTCGGGGGACTCCCCCTTCGCCCAGTCCACCGGCCCCTTCACGAAGCGCTGCTTCAGGTGCGGCAGCACGAAAGTGCTCCACGCCTTGTCGAAGTACGCGTACGCCGCGTCCCAGTCCGTCCCCTCCCCCCAACCGAGATGGGTGAACCGCAGCCTCGTGCGCCCCTCGCCCGCCGGTTGAAGCTCGACGACGACCATCGTGCGCTGCCCACGGATCGCCGGGATGGACGGCGGCGCGTTCCAGGTGAACGCGAGCCGCCGCTCCGGCTCGAAGGCCAGGATGCGCATCCCGTCGGCCCCGCGCATCCCCGGCTCCGCCTTCGGGTTGAAGAAGATCTCGTACGCTCCGTCCACCCGGGGCTCGATGTGTGCGCCGGGGGCGAAGAAGCTCGTGACCCCGGCCTCGGTCGTCCAGACCTTCCAGACCTCGGAGACCGGAGCGGGAAGCTCGAACTCCGCGCGCAGGATCCGATCGGAGGCCGCGGCCCCCGTCACCGTGAAGATCGCCGCCAGCACGCACGCCGCCCTCATCGCGCACCTCCCGCCGCCGCCGTGTAACGGCCGAGCACCCCTTCCCATCCGCCGCTGTACCCCTCGCGGGTCGCGGCGGCCTCGGCGCCGAGCTTCTGCCATCCGCGATGCTCGAGTTCGACGCGCGTGCCGTCCCCCTCGGGAACGAAGCGGACCTCGAGCTCCTGGGCCGTGTCGGCCCCGCGGCCGGGGTGCCAGGTCACGACGAATCGCCCCGGCGGCTCCCAGGCGAGGATCGTCCCCCAGACCGAGCGCTCCCCCGCGTCGCTTTCCTCGAAGAGGGCGCCCCCCACGCGCGGCTCGAAACCGCATCGGACCGCCTTCCCCTCGAACACCGAGTGGGTCGCCAGCGGCCACCACGACGCCATCCTCGCGGTGAAAAGGTCGAAGGCCTGTGCCGGCGGGATCGGCACGACCCGCGTCTTGCGCAGCGGCTCGAGGTACGGGGCGATCGGCTCAACGTTTCCCACGGCGCGCCTCCTCCTCGAACGCCCCGAGGGCGTCGCTCCAGAGCGCGTCGAGATAGCGGCGGAGCTCCTTCAGCCCCTTCACCTCGACGCGGTAGATCCGGCGCGTGCCTTCGGCCCTGGCCTTGACGAGCCCGGCCTCCTCGAGGACGCGCAGGTGCTGGGAGACCGCCGGGCGCGAGACGTCGAGCCCGTCCGCGAGCTCCCCCACGGCCCGCGGCCCCTTGCGCAGCCGTTCGTAGACGGCGCGGCGCGTGGGGTCGGCGAGGGCCTCGAGCGCTCTTTGGTAAGCCATGGCTAACTGTTACTGCCGGCTTACCGAGTTGTCAAGGAAAAATCAGGGCCGCTCGAGCCAGTCCAGCGCCGCCTCGAGCCGGTCGTTCCCCCAGAACAACTCGTCTCCGGCGAACCAGGTGGGAGCACCGAACACCCCGCGACGCTCCGCCTCGTCCGTCCGGGCTCGGAGCAGGTCCTTGGCCGGCTGCGCGCCCGCGGCCGCGAGGGCGCGTCCCGGGTCGAGGCCGAGCGGCTCGAGGCACGCCGCGATCGTCGCGGGTTCGGCGATCTCGCGGTCCCGGGCGAAGTTCGCGTCGAACACCGCCCGGACGAACGCCGGAATCCAGGGCTCACCCTCGTGCGCGCAGCAGACCCGGGCGGCGAGAAGTCCGTTCCGGGGGAACGACGAAGGCCTCCGGAACGGGATGCCCAGCCCCGCGCAGATCCTCTCGACGTCGCGCCACATGTACGCGCCCCGCCGCGGGTTCAGGTTGAACGGGGAGTCGCTCCACCCCTGCAGCCGGAAGATCGGGCCGAGAAGGAACGGCCGGTACGCGAGCGCGACCCCGCGTGAGGCGGCGAGCGCCTCGACGCGCATCGCCGCCGGGTAGGAGTAGGTCGATCCGAAGTCGAACCAGAACTCGAGGGTGCGCACCGCTACCGCGCCGGCGCCTCCGCCGGGTAGTTCACCTTCGTCCCCTCGGCGACGCGCAGCTTCCGGAACTCCGCCAGGATCCGCTGCGTCATCGGACCGGGCTTCCCGGTGCCGATCGTGCGGCCGTCGATCATGACGACGGGAACGATCTCGGCTCCGGTCCCGGTGAGGAAGACCTCGTCGGCGTTGTAGAGGTCGTGCAGACCCATCTTCGTCTCGCTCGACGGGATGCCCTGCGCCTTCGCGATGTCGAGGACCGCGTCGCGGGTGATGCCGCCGAGCGCCCCTTCGAGGAGGTCGGGGGTCTTCAGCGTGCCGTTCGCCCAGATGAAGATGTTGTCCGCCGTGCACTCGGCGACGCGCCCCTGGTGGTTGAGCATCACCGCCTCGACCGCCCCCGCGCGCTTCGCATCGAGCTTGGCCATGATGTTGTTCAGGTAGTTCAGCGACTTGATGCGGACGTCGAGCGCCTGGATCGGGATGCGGCGCACGTGCGAGGTCACGAGCGGCACGCCCTTGTCGTAGAACTCCTGCGGGTAGAGCTTGATCGAGGCGACGATGATCACGACCGTCGACCGCGGGCAGTTGGCGGGGTCGATGCCGAGGTCCCCCGGGCCGCGCGAGACGACGAGGCGGATGTAGGCGTTTTTCTGCTCGTTCGCCGAAACCGTCTCGCAGACGGCCTGCATCATCTCGTCCTGCGTCATCGGGATCTCGAGGGCGAGGGTCTTCGCCGAGCGGTACAGGCGCTCGATGTGCTCCCTGAGCCGGAACACGTTCCCCTCGTAGACGCGGATCCCCTCGAACACGCCGTCGCCGTAGAGGAACCCGTGGTCGAACACGGAGATCCGGGCGTCGTCCTTCGGATGGAGCTTGCCGTCGACGTAGATCTTCACTGCTAGAACCTCCTGAGCGTCGTGGGCTCCGATGCAAGCATCGAATCCAGGAAATACCGGTGGACCTTGGCCTCGGCGGTGAGCTCCGGGTGGAACGTCAACGCGGTCACGCGCCCCTGGCGGACCGCCACGGGCTCCCCCTCGAGGCGGGCGAGGACCTCGACGTCGCGCCCGAGCTCGACGAACCGGGGCGCGCGGATGAACACCGCCTCGACCTCTCCGCCGAACGCGGGAGAGGCGAGGCGCGTCTCGAACGAGTCGATCTGGCGGCCGTAGCCGTTCCGCTCGACGACCGCGTCCAGCAGACCCAGGCTCGGCTGCGCCGGATGCCGCACCTCGCGGGCGAGCAGGATCGCTCCGGCGCACGTGCCGAGGATCGAATTCCCGCGGGCGTGGAACGCACGAAGCTCCTCGAACCAGGGCTCGTCCTCCATCAGGTTGAGCAGCGTCGTGCTCTCGCCGCCGGGGATCACGAGCCCGTCGAGGGCGTGAAGCTCGGCGACCCTGCGCACCTCGACGGCGGTCGCGCCGACGCGACCGAGCGCGCGCACGTGCGCGGCGAAGTCCCCCTGCAAGGCGAGCACGCCGACCGTCGCCACTACCAGCCCCGCGTCTGCATCAGCTCCGACTCCGGGAGCTTGCCGGTCTCGAGACCGGGCATCGCCTCGCCGAGTCCCTTCGAGACCTCGGCGACGACCTTCCAGTCGCGGTGGTGGGTCACGGCGCGGACGATCGCCTTCGCGCGCTTGGCGGGATCGGCGGACTTGAAGATGCCCGACCCGACGAACACCGCCTCGGCGCCCAGGTGCATCATCAGCGCCGCGTCGGCCGGAGTCGCCACCCCGCCCGCCGCGAAGTTCGGAACGGGGAGCTTGCCTTCCGCCGCCACGAGCCGGACGAGGTCGTACGGGGCGCCGAGGTTCTTCGCCTCGGTCATCATCTCCTCCGGCCCGAGCGTGGTGAGCCGCTTGATCCCCGAGACGACGGCGCGCATGTGGCGCACGGCCTCGACGATGTTGCCGGTCCCGGCCTCGCCCTTCGTCCGGAGCATCGCCGCGCCTTCGCCGATCCGCCGCAGCGCCTCGCCGAGATCGCGGCAGCCGCACACGAAGGGCACCGAGAAGGCGAACTTGTCCACGTGGTACGCCTCGTCCGCGGGCGTGAGGACCTCGCTCTCGTCGATGTAGTCGACGCCCAGCGACTCGAGCACCCGCGCCTCGGCGAAGTGCCCGATGCGGCACTTCGCCATCACCGGGATCGAGACCGCGTCCATGATCTCGAGGATCATCTCCGGGTCGGACATCCGGGCGACGCCGCCGTCCTTGCGGATGTCGGAGGGGACGCGCTCGAGCGCCATCACCGCCGCGGCGCCCGCGTCCTCCGCGAGCTTCGCCTGCGACGCGTCCACGACGTCCATGATGACGCCGCCCTTGAGCATCTCGGCGAGCCCGGTCTTGAGCCTCAACGTTCCCTTGTTGCCTTCGGTCATGGGGCCACCTCGTCAGACGAGCGGCACGGCTTCCATCGCCGCGCCCTCGCGTTCACGCCAGCCGCCCGGGACGCGCTCGCGCAGCAGCGCTCCCAGGACGGAAATCCCTCGTTCGATCTGTTCGGGGGTCACGGCCGAGAAGGTCAGCCGCATCGTGTTCCTGCCGCCGCCGTCGAAATGGAACAACGACCCGGGGTTGAGCAGCACGCCGCGCTCGCGCGCCGAGGCCGCGATCTCGTCGCCGTCGACCCCCCGGGGGAGCGTCACCCAGACGAACAACCCCCCTTCGGGGCTCGACACCTCGACGCCCTCGGGGAACGAGGCGGCGATCGCCCGCAGCATCGTGTCCCGGCGGCTGCGGTAGGCGACGCGCGTCGCCTCCAGATGATCGGCCAGCGAGCCCTCCTCGAGGAACGCGTGCAGCGCCGCCTGCAGCAGCAGGCTCGTGCCGTGGTCCTCGATCTGCTTGAGGAGCGCGAGCCGCGAAAGCACCGGTCCGGGCGCCGCGAGCCACCCGATGCGCAGCCCCGGAAGGAGCTTCTTCGAGAAGGTGCTCAGGTGGATCACGTGCCCGCCGCCGTCGAGGGCGTGCAGCGTCGGGATGTCCTCGCCCTCGAGGCGCAGGTCGCCCGCCCAGTCGTCCTCGACGACGGGACAGTAGTGCCGGCGCGCGAGGTCGAGGATCTCCCGCCGGCGACCCTCGGGCATGACCCGGGTCGTGGGGTTGTGGAACGTCGGCTGCAGGTAGAGCAGGCGCGGGCGGTGGCGCTCGAGCGCGCGCTCGAGGAGGTCGGGGCGCATGCCGTGCGCGTCCGACGGGACGCCCACCAGCCGCGCGTCGAGCGAGGCGAGCACGCTCAGGGCGCCGGTGTAGGTCGGCTCGTCGAGGACGACGGCGTCCCCCGGATCGACGAACGCCCGGAAGACGAGCTCGATCGCCTGCTGCGAGCCGTTGGTGATCAGGATGTCCTCGGCCGCGGCGCGGCTGCCCCGACGGCGGAGATCCGCGGCGATCGCCTCGCGCAGCGGCGGGTACCCCGCGGGAGGACCGTAGGCCAGGACGTCCCCCCCCTTCTCCTTGAGCACGCGGTTCATCGCGCGCCGGAACGCCTCGGCGGGCATAAGGTCGGGTGCGGGGAACGAGCCGGCGAACGAGATCCCTTCGTTGGAGATCGCGACGCGGTAGACCGACGCGAGCCCGGCGACTCCCGGACCCTCGACCGCGCGCGAGAAGGCGGTGAACCACGACGCGCTTTCGGCCCCGCGCTCGACGGGAGCAGGCGCTCCGACGAGGAAGGTCCCTCGGCCCGTGTGGCTGCGCGCGACCCCTTCCTCGACGAGCAGGTCGTACGCCGCAACCACCGTGTTCCGGTTGACCCCCAGCTGGAGCGCGAGGTCGCGCGTGGGCGGGAGCTTCCGCCCCGCCAGCACGCGACCTTCCTCGAGCGCGCGGCGGATGCCGTCGGCGATCTGCCGGTAGACCGGCGTCTCCGCGTCGAGGTCGATCTTGAGGCCGGGTACGGTCACTTGGACTCCCTGAACCGGTCTACTTGGCCTAGCCCTGACCAGATAATACGACGATTCTGCGCCGCTGCAACTGGTCCAATCTGGTCCAATCGATCTGTTAGAGTCTCGCGCGGTGAAGAACTGGGAAGAGCTGCACGAGGCCTTGCGGGATTGCGCGCGCCGCGCCCGCGACAAACACCTCACGATCGGGGAGGTCCTCGACGGTCTGGGGGAGGCGAGCTATCCGTTCCTGGCGATCCTCTTCGCCGTTCCGATGCTCGTCCCGGTGAGCCTCGGCCCCGTCGCCACCGCCGCCGGCATCAGCCTCGCGGCGCTGGGATTCCAGTTGATGACCGGGCGTCCGGAGCCTTGGCTCCCGAGGCGCGTCCGCGCCATCGTCCTCCCCGAGAAGGTCTGGCTCGTCCTGATCGGCGGGGCGCTGCGGCTGTTCACCTTCTGCCGGAGTTTCACGCGCCCCCGCGGCGAGCGATGGGTGACCGGACGGCGCGGCCGGATCCTCGGCGGCGCGGTCATCGGCACCGCGGGGTTCCTGATCGCGATCCCCTTCATCGGCGTGCCGCTGAACAACACGATCCCCGGGTTCGCCGCCGTCTTCGCGTGCATCGCCGAGCTCGAGCGGGACGCGGCGATGCTCTGGGTCGCGCTCGCGTGGCTCGTGCTCTCGGTCGCCTACTTCACGTTCGTCGTGTGGCTCGTCTTCGTCGTCGGCGTGAACGCCTTCGAGTGGCTGGGCTGGGGGAAGGGCTCCGCCTAGCGCTTCAGCGCCTCCGCGAGGGCGGCCTTCGCCTCCTCCGCCGCGCCGGACAGGTCGAGGCCGACGTAAAGCGACAGAAGCGCGGCCTTCGCGTTCAGGGCCGCCGCGTGTTTCGCGGGATCGAACGGCGTCGCCTTCCAGACCGCCGCCTCGAGCGCCGCCAGGCGATTGGCCCAGGATGCAAACGCCGCGACGTCGAAGTCCTTCCGCCGCGTGAGGGAGACCACCGCCGCCGCCAGGCGCTCGGGCTCTGCGCGCACGAACGGCTCCGTCGTCGTCTCGAGCTTCGCGGCGATCGCCTCGAGGATCCGCGCGGCCTGCGCCGGCGCGAGGTGCGGGCTGCGACCGAGGAACTTCAGCCAGTCGGCGGTGTGCGCGGCCGCATGCGCCCAGCCCGCCCCCTCGACCCAGCCGCGCAGGTCCTTCTCCCCGGCGAGGTACGTCAACGCCGCGTCGAGGTCGGCGTCGAACGCCGCCTTGTCGCGCCAGGGCTGCTTCAGGTCGGCGGCCGCGGCGATCGACAGCGCCAGCGCCGAGAACGAGCGCAGGAACACGCGGTCGTCCCCCGTCGCTCCGAGGCCGCATCGCAGGTGGTCCCGCCAGCGCGCCGTCGCCGCCGCGAGCGCGGCGTCGGAGACCTTCCGCTCGCGGTAGACCCACGCGACCACCGTTTCGAACCCCACGCCGTCGCGCACGTCCGGATCGCGCGAGGCGAACAGGGCGTCGAGCTCGAGGAACGCGGCGTCGGAAGGCGCGATCGACTTCCACGCCGCGGCGTCCCGCGTCGTCGGGAGGGTGCACGCGTCGAGGGAGGCGGCGGCGGCGAGCACGACGGCGGCGATCACGGGGCCGACGTTACCGCGGCAAGCGCCCTCGGTCGCGCCGGGAGCAGCGCGTCGATCTTCCGGAGCAGGGAATCGAGCCCGAGCCGGGTCGTCGCGGAGATGGCGAGGGCGCCGTGCCCGCGCGCGAGGGACGCGCGTTCCTCCTCGGGGACGAGGTCGATCTTGTTGAGGACCGTCAGGCGCGGAATCTCGTGGTACCCGAGGTCGGTCAGGATCCCCACGACGGCGGCGATCTGCTGCGGATGGTTCGGGTGCGAGGCGTCCACGAGGTGGACCAGCAGGTCCGAGCCCTCGATCTCCTCGAGCGTCGCGCGGAACGCGGCGACGAGGTCCTTCGGGAGATCGCGGATGAACCCCACGGTGTCGTTGATCACCACGTCGCGCTCGCGCGGCAGCCGCAGGCGCCGCGACGACGGATCGAGGGTCGCGAACATCCGGTGCTCGACGAAGACCTCGCTCTTGGTGAGGACGTTGAGCAGCGTGCTCTTCCCCGCGTTGGTGTAGCCCACGAGCGACACGACCGGGACGTCGCGCTCGCGCCGGCGCGAGCGCCGCTGCTCGCGCCGCGTCCGTTCCGCGTCGAGCATCTTCTCCAGGTTGCGGATACGGTCGCGTACGCGCCGGCGGTCGACCTCGAGCTTCTGCTCGCCGGGACCGCGGCCGCCGATGCCCCCCTCCAGGCGCGACAGCCCCGAGTCGCCGCGCGTCATGAGGCGCGGCAGCAGGTACTTGAGCTGCGCGAGCTCCACCTGGATCTTCCCCTCGTGGGTGCGGGCGCGGCGCGCGAAGATGTCGAGGATCAGCTGCGAGCGGTCGAGCACCTTGAGCGCGGTCGCCTCGGCGATCGCGCGCGCCTGCGCGGGGGTGAGGTCCTGGTCAGCGACGATGAAGTCGGCCTGCAGGCGCGTCGCCCGGACCATCAGCTCCTCGAGCCGCCCGGCCCCCATCCACGTCCGCGAGTCGTAGGACTGGCGGCGCTGGAGGATGCGGTCGACGACGGCGAGATCGCTCGAATCCGCCAGCTCGGCGAGCTCGTCGAGCGACTCCTCCGCGGCGTCGCGTTTTCCGGTCGTGACGTGGACGAGGATCGCGCGGCCGGCCTTCCCCGAGACCTTGGTCCTCGAGCGCCTCCGCTCGAACTCCTTCTCGAGCGCGCGGATCATGTCGAGGAAGTCGTCGTCGAGCTCGTACGCGGGGCGCGGGGGGAACAGGCGGTACCGGGCGCCGTCGGCGACGACGTCCCGGGACTCCCGGCGGCTCTCCTGCGGCGCCGACGGTTCGGCCTTCACCGACTCGTCGGCGGGGAGCAGGTGAGCGACGCGCACGGGGCCCGCCTCGCCCTCGGAACCGAGCGCGATCGCGGCCATCGCGTCGAGGCGGTGCAGCGCGATCGGCGTCAGGTCGGAAGGCGCGAGCGCCTCGTCCTTCTCCCGCGTGTAGACCCAGCGCAGGGTGCTGAACCGCTCGCGCCCCTTGGGCGCGCTCGGCTCGCGCGGGACCGCGACGCGTTTGGCGTCCCCCACGGCGACCGCCTCCACGCGCCCGAGCCGGTCGATGAGGACGCCCACACGACGGCCCACGAGCCGGTCGAGCTGCACGATCTCCCGCGCCAGGTCGTGCGACACGACGACCCCCGCGGGGATCCGGCGGCGGTAGAGGCGCTCGAGGCGGTCCTTCTGGATGGGGGAGAGTCCGGTCAGGTGGCCGTGAATTTCGGGAATCGGGCGGTACCTCCTGCGGTCGATGTTCTACGGTCGGCGCGGGAATTGCGCAACGTGGTTCACGGCTTCGCCCGGTCGCCCCCCTCCCGGGAGGTCGAACCCGGCGCGACCGGCGGCCGGAGCGGGGTCGCGATCGCGGTGAGCAGGTCCGGCACCGAAGGGTCGCGCTCGAGGCGCGGGTAACGCTCTCCCCCCGCGTAGTCGATCGCGAACGTGCGGAAGAACTCGCCGTTCCGGACGAGCACCTCGAACGGTTTTTTCGCCTTCACGGCCTCGCGCAGCCAGACCGGCTTGAAGCGCCGTCCGTTCACCGCGACGAGCTCCATGCCGGGTCCCACCCCCGCGGCGTCCGCGGCCCCGGCGCCGACGTCGACGAACGTCCCGGTCTTCGTGTCGACGACCGCGCCGATCGACCAGGTCAGGTCGAGCTGCTCCTTGACCGACTCGGCCGCCTTGGTGATCCGCGGGACCTCGGGTCCATAGGCGAGCTTCCACCCCGCCGCGGTGAGGCCGCCGAGCGGGGCGCGCTCGGCGACCCGCCGCACCCTCGCGTCGAAGAAGCCGCGCCAGTCGTACGCGACGACGTCCTGGAGCCCGGAGACGAGATCCTCGTACGTGTACGGCTTCACCTCGGGTTTCCCCTCGCCGCGGAAGAAGGCCTGCAGGAAGTCCTCGAGGCTTTTCTTCCCCTGCGACCGGGAGCGGATCACGACGTCCGCCTCGAGCCAGATCAGCACGCTCTCGGGGTAGAAGTCGGTGGAGCGGCGCCGGCTCTTCCACCCCGTCGACGCCTCGTAGAGCGACTGCGCGGAGGCGGCGGTGTCCACGATCGGCCGCCACGCCCTTCCGGCGCGCGCATCCTGCTCGGCGGCGGTGAGCGCGAGCTCCTCGCGGAAGTCCTCGACCGTGGCGAACCCCGCGCGCGCCGTGAGCACGGCGTCGAGGTAGCTCGTCAACCCCTCGTAGACCCACAGCAGCGAGCTGTCGATCGTCGCGCCGAAGTCGTCGAAGGTGACGCCGTCGGGACGGCGGTACTTCCCGCACCAGGCGTGCACCATCTCGTGGGCCAAAAGGCCGCGGCTGAGGATCATCACGTCCTCGTCGAGGAAGAAGCGCTCGCGGACGCGGTTGTCGCTCGACTCGTGGTGCTCGAGGCCGAAGTGCGCGACGTGGTCGCTCAGCGCGAGCAGGAAGCGGTACTTCCGGTACGGCCGCCCGCCGAACATCGCGCCGGTCTCGTCCACGAGCCGCCGCAGCGACGCCTCGAACGCCTTCGGGACGGCGAGCGCCTCCTCGGAGTCGGCCGCGATCGTGAGGAAGTGTCTCCCGGCGTCGTCGAGCGCGAGCTCCTTCACGTGTTGCCCCGCGATCACCGGCGAGTCGATCAGGGTCGCGAGGGAGACCGTCTCGAAGGTCACGACGTCGCCGTCGCGTTTCGCGGCGGCGAGCGCGCTCCCGTGTTTCCATCCCGCCGGCAGCCGGATCGACGGCTCGACCTGGACCTCGCCGCCCTTTTTCCCTTCGGGGTAGAGCGCCACGTAGTTCCACGAGAACACGGCGAGCTTCCCCGAAGCGGCGACCCCTCCGGTGAACTTCCCGTCCTCGGACGGGGAGAGGTACTCGACCGCGATCTCGAGCCGGTCGGCCCCCTCGGGGACCGTGCAGCGGAACCGGTAGAGGTCGAGCGGATCCCGCTCCCATCGGACGGGTTTCCCCCCCGCGGTCATCCGGATCCCCGCGAGGTCGGCGATCGGCCCCGTCGGCCCGTGCTCGCCGGGGAGCCACTTCGCGTAGCGCAGGGTCGTCTCGCCCGGCGCCGCCGGGATCGACAGCGTCGCGAGGAACAGCCGCCGCGGCGCCTCCGTCGCGTCCACGGCGATCCGGATCGGCGCGTCGGCGGCGAACGCCGAGGCGGTGAGGAACAACGTCGCGAACGTCGCGAATCGATTCACGATGGGAGCTCCTGTCCGTTCAGATCTTCCCCACGAAGTGCGTCCCGGCGCGCCCTTCGATGGCGAGCGGGAGGCTCTCCGGGTTCGTGATGAGCGCGCGCCGCCCGCCTCCGCGCAGGAACTGGATCACGGCCTCGATCTTGGGGCCCATGCTTCCGGCCGCGAAGTGCCCCTGGGCGAAGTAGTCCTCGACCTCCTCGAGCGTCACGGCGCCGAGCGGCCGCTGCTCGGGCGTTCCGAAGTTCACGTACACCTGCGGCACCGCCGTGAGGATGATGAGCAGCGCCGCGCCGATGTCCGAGGCGAGCACGCTCGAGGTGAGGTCCTTGTCGATGACCGCCTCGACCCCGACGTAGTGGTTGTGCTCGTCCTTGGTGATCGGGATGCCCCCGCCTCCCGAGGCGATCACGATGTGCCCGTGCCGGGCCGCGTCGCGGATCATCTCGCGCTGCACGACGCGCACCGGCCGCGGGGAGGGAACGACCCGCCGCCACCCGCGCCCCGCGTCCTCCTTGATCTTCCAGTTCCGCTCGTCGCGGCGGCGCTCGGCCTCCTCCTTCGGGAGGAACGGACCGATCGGCTTGGTGGGGTTCGAGAACGCGGGGTCCTTCGCGTCGACGAGCACCTGCGTGACCATCGTGACGACGTAGCGGCGGATGTCGCGCTTGCGCAGCTCGTTGAGGAGGGACTGCTGGAGGATGTACCCGAGGCTCCCCTCGGTCATCGCGACGAGCACGTCGAGGGGCATGTCCGGGACCTCGGTCTTGGAGAGCTCCTGCTGGAGGAGCAGCGCCCCGACCTGCGGACCGTTCCCGTGGGTGATGACCAGGTGATAGTCGCGCTCGACGAGGCTCATCAGCAGCGTCGCGATCACTTCGGCGTTGCGCTCGTGCTCGCCGATCGTCCCCGTCTCCCCCTTCTGCATGAACGCGTGGCCGCCCATCGCGACGAGCACGATGGGTCTTCCGTGCGGTTCGCCCATGGATCCTCCGGCGGGGAGTATAGAGGGGGTGGAAGCCCGGATTCACGAGACAGGGCGGCCGGCGATCATGCGTGGGTGCCTCCACGCGACCACGGCCCGCCCAGCGCCCAGCTTCCTACGAATCGCTCGCCGCGAGCGACCGCGAGGAGGATGGGTCCGGCGAAGACGGCGATCGCGTCGATCACGGCCGGGAGTTCCGGCGGTGGAGCGCTGCCGAGGAGCCGCCGGGTGAATCCCGCCCATTGAGCCGACTTCCCCGGAATCGCCGCGAACTCCCGGGTCAGGGCCAAGGGAAGCTCGCGCGGCACCTCCGTCCGACGCCGGGCAAAGGTGGCCTTGATGGCATCCGCGAGCACCGCCCCATCAAACGGCAGGCCGAGTGCGAGCGCATGCACGTCGAAGAAGTCCCGCATGCGGCTGTTGGCTGCGCCGAGGGCAACCATGGCGTGCACCTTCTCGGCAATCGCCGAGTCGGGCCGGTAGGCGCGCAGTCGCGGTCGCGGCAGATCCAGCAGGCTCGGGTACTCGATCCATTGGGGCTCCGGCACGACCGCGTCCCCGATACCGATGTCGACCTGCACCCGGAGTCGGGCTTTCCCGATTCGCGCTGTGAGCTCCACCCGCTGCCCGCCGTAGGCGTCCTCGACGCGGATAGCGCCAACCCGCAGGGACGCCGGGTCGAACTCGATGCCGTCGGGCTCAACCTGCTGCCCGCAGATCACGAGGAAGGTGTTCCGCAGCGATTCGGCATCGAGCTCGCCGAATCCGAGCAGGTCGGCGTCGCGCGTGGGGCGGATCGTCTCGCCCAGCCAGACGTAGAGCAGCAACGCACCCTTCAGCACGAATCGGCCGGCGTGCGGCGATCGCGCGAGCCGGTACAGCAGCCGCTCGCTCGCATAACGCACGAGCACGAGGTTGGGATCGATGCCGAGCCTCTTCGCGTGCTGGACGAGCCGGACCTGGACGGACTGAGCCAGCCCCGTCGTCACGCGACCACACTTTCCAGGTACGGACGCATGACGCGCTCGACGCGGCAGGCGCGGGCGGCGCGATCGAGGTCGGCCATCGTGAAGCGGCGATCGCGCCACGCCTCGCGCAGCGCCTCCACGGCAACGTCGATGCCGACACGGTTTCGGGCCTTGAAGAGGTCGGCGATCGTCTTGGCGACGCCGTAGACGCGAACGCGCTGGCGCTCGATCTCGTGGACCTCGATCCCTTCGCGAAAGTCGGGTCCGCTGAAGTGGACGATTCGCAGGCGGAGATTCGCGACCTTCGGCGA
>DASVAW010000103.1 GCA_036376135.1 Candidatus Polarisedimenticolaceae bacterium
TTCCGCAGCGTCGGGATGATCGGCGAGGTAGCGACGGACCCTCGCGATTTGCCGCTGGTAGTGGAGCTGCTCCTCGATGTCCCGCGCCCCCGTCCAGTCGATGGCCCACTGGGACTTGCGGGCTTCCTTGCGGTCCTTCTCGAACGTCGGGAGCGCGCCGGCGAGCAGGCGCACCTTCCGCACGTCGGCCGGCAGCCCCCAGTACTGCGTTCCCTCCGGAGCGTCCTGGTCCTTCGCGAGGAACGCCTCCGCCGTCGCCAGCGCGCGTGCGGCGTCGCGGGGTGTCCCCTCCCAGAGGCAATACGCCAGGAACCCCTGGGCGTCCTCGCCGCGTGGGTCCTTGTCCGCCGTCGCCGCGAGGGGCTCGAGGATCGGGATCGCCGCGGCGCAGTCGGGGACGTACGGCTCGATCCGTCCGGGCTCCCATCCCGTTTCCGGAAGCACGCCGCGCAGGATCGCGACCGCCTTGTGCAGCTCGGCCTCCGAGCGGTACCTGCCGGCGGGGAACTCCGCGACGAGCCGGTCGGCGGCGTCCTCGATCGCCTTGGCGTCCGCGGGGGTCCAGAAGTCCAGCCAGGGTGCCGCGACCGCGATGCGAAGCCGGATCTCCTTCAGACGGGCCTCCTCGCGTTCCGCAGCGTCGGGATGATCGGCGAGGTAGCGACGGACCCTCGCGATTTGCCGCTGGTAGTGGAGCTGCTCCTCGATGTCCCGCGCTCCCGTCCAGTCGATCGCCCACTGGGCCTTGCGCGCCGCCTTCCGGTCCTCCTCGAACGTCGCCTCCACCTTCGCCCAGGTCGCGAAGCTCGGCGCCGTGTCGAGGGGCATCTCCCGCTTCGCGTCGCGGATCTTCTGCATGTGGGAGCGGTAGTTCCCGTCGATCCGCTCGAGGAGCGCGCTCCAACGCGGGTCCGGCCGCAGCGGCCCGAACGCCTCCTCCCGCTCCACGGCCCACCTGTAGCGAAGCCCCGCGTCGACGGCCGCCTCGAGCGCGCTCCACGCCTCGTCGTACCGCCCCACCTTCGCCAGCGCCTCGGCCTGGCCCCGCGCGAAGTCGTAGGCGTCGGGCCGGCGTTGGCGCAACTCGCCGAAGCGCTCGACGGCGGACTCGAATTCTCCCTTCTCCAGGTCGCGGTGGGCTCGGAAGTACTCCTGTCGCGTGCGACCTTCCGAGGTCATCGTCTCGCGCGCCAGGTAACGCAGGCTCGCGCACCCGCTCGTCAGGACCGTGGCCGTCAGCACCAGGACGATTCGTCGTCGCATGGGCAACCCCCGAGGATTGCCCGGACGTTACCACGGCCCTTCCCGGCCGCATTTGACGTTTGACGCCCTCGAGGCGGATCGGGACGACCTCGCGGACGGGCTCGTTCCCGTCCGCCTCGAGGGTGAGTTGGATCGCCGTCGCCCGGGGACCTCATCCCCTTTCGCGACGGGAGAGGAGACTCGGGACCCCGGGCTTGGCACGGCCCGGCGACTCACCTCCTTCCGCGAGGCGTGCGGCCGGCGCGGCCGGTGCACGCCATCACCGGCCGGGTGGGGTGCTCCTCGACGACGAGGACGCCGCGGCCCCGTGAGGCGGGCCGGTCGAGGAGCACCTGGGCGTGGACCGGGAACTTCGGGAGGGATGCCGCGACGCGAAACGTCGAGCGAGACTGGAACGGAAGCGAGTCGGAACCAGGTCCAGAACGGTGTCGCGCATCGTCGCCTCCCGATCGGACCAACCGAGCCCACTCGGGCTCTCCGCGGAACGGCGGACTTGCCTCGTCCGGACGAAATCACCGTACGCCCGAAGGAGCAGGTCGTCAACCCACCCGCGACCCGTTGGGGCTTGTCATGATTCCGGGCCCGACGTACGTTGCGGATGCCGTCGCGAAACGCGTGTTGAGGTGTGAGGTAACTGGCAACCTACCGGACTGTTAATCCGGCTATGGTGGTTCGAATCCACCCGCCTCAGCCAGCTTCGCAGTGTTTCGCGAGAGCGCGATCCTTCCGACACAAGGAGGCGCCATGGCGCACGCGACGGAGCTCATCCACGAGTTTCTCCGCGGCCGGCGGATCGCGGTGGCCGGTGTTTCGCGCGGCAAGGAGAGCGCCGCCAATCCCGTGTTCCGCAAGTTGCGCGACACCGGATACGAGGTCTTCCCGGTCAACCCGAACGCCACGGAGGTCGAAGGCGTCCGGTGCTTTCCCGACCTCGCGAGCGTACCCGGGGATCTCGACGGCGTCGTGATCGCGACGCACCCCGACGTCTCGCTCGAGATCGTGCGTCAGGCCGCCGACCGGAAGGTCCGGCGCGTCTGGTTCCATCGGTCGTTCGGCAGCGGGAGCGTGTCGGAGCCCGCCGTGGCCGCGTGCCGGTCGCAGGGGATCGCGTGCATCGTCGGCGGATGTCCGCTGATGTACCGCGAGCCGGTGGACCTCGCGCACCGGTGCATGCGGTGGTGGCTGCAGTGGCGGGGGCGGATCGCCTAGGAGTCCTCCTACGGACAACTCGCGATCGTGCCGTCCAACGCATCCCTCACGTTCGGCCTCGCCGGCGACCCGTCGCCGTACGTCCCCACTCCGTTCGGCCCCGTCGCGCGCACGAGATACCAGTAGGCATCGCTCTCCGGCGGGACGCGCACGTCGACGAACGGGGGTTGCGGCCAGTCGTTCGACGCGCACGACGCGCGGGTGAAGCCGGCGTCGGCGATCAGCTCGGACAACAACCCGCTCGCGACGTCGTACTCGAGGTCGGCCCCGAATCTCGCGTCCTGCGCCACGAAGTCGAGATCGTCCTTCGAGGTCCACGCGAGGCCGTCCACCTCGTCGTAACGGAACGTGTTCGGGAACCGATCGCTGTAGGCGTCGGTCTCCCCCGTCCCCGCGCGAAGGTCCGGCCACAACGCGTGGAGGGTCGTCGCGGTCGCGGTGAGCCCGGTGTAGTCGCCGATGAACCCGTTCAGCGCGCCGTTGCTGGACGCGTCCGAGACGAGGAAGTTCGAGTCGAAGCTCTGGCCGCCGTCGCGCGAGACCGCCCCCCACACCTCGTACGGCCGGCCCCCGGGGGAACGGCGTCGGTCGAGGAAGGTCACGATCACGCGACCGTTCGGATCGACCGAGAGCCACGGGAAGAACTGGTCGGCGCCGTTGGCGAGTGCGTCGTCGTTCACGCGCACGGGAGCGCTCCACGTCGTGCCGCCGTTCGTCGAGCGGACCAGCAGGATGTCCGGATCGCCGTTCCGGTTGTCCGACCAGGCGATGTAGATGTTGTTCTGGTGCGGCCCCGTCGTGCGGTCGACGTCCATCGTCGGGAAGGAATTGCGACGGAACACCGGATCGTTGGCGATGGGGACGACGCTCGACGGGAAGCTGTCCCCGCCGAAGGTCTGGGCGCCGTCGGTGGAGCGGTCGAATCCGACGCGGTTCGCATCCGCCCAGGCGACGTAGACCGTCCCGCCGCGCGAGCTCGCGATCACCGAGCCCTGGACGTTGCTCCCGTCCGAGACGCGCACGTTCGCCGACCACGTCGAGCCGCCGTTCGACGAGTATTTGAGGAGGATCGGCGACTGCGAGAAGCCGAAATCGGTCCAGCTCACGTAGGCGCGATTGGCGTTGGGGCTCGACGGGGAGGGGTCGCACCAGACCCACTCCTTGTCGGCGAAGGGGAACCCGTTCTGGCGATTGAGGATCGTGGCGGGGTTGGACCACGTCTGCCCGCCGTCGGTCGTGCGGTACGAGAACAGGCCGTGCGGCTGGTAGGCGCCGGTGAACGAGAGGCAGACGTAGATCGCCGAACCGTCGGCGCAATGCGCGACCGTCGGGTCGCCCTGGTACGGGAAGGTGCTCTCGGGAAGGACACCGTCGGTCCACGTGAGGCCGCCGTCCTGGCTCGCGTACCAGCCGCACTTGACATTTCCGGTGCGGTAGTCGTTCCCGCCCCCGATCAGGTTCAACGGGTTCGTGGGGCTCGACGAGAGGTCGAACTCGTTCTGGTCGTACCCGGAGGCGTCCTGGTTCACGCGGACGTTCGATGCGGCGGTCACGATCGTGGGCTGGGAGGCGGGCTCGCGCCTCACGCCGATCCAGTTCTCCTTCGGCGGGATCGCCCCCTCGAGGTCGGACGGGAGGCCCCGGTGCGCGAGGGCGAGGGCGCGGAGC
>DASVAW010000104.1 GCA_036376135.1 Candidatus Polarisedimenticolaceae bacterium
TCCGGACGCAGCGAGATCGGCTTCGACGAGTGGATGAAACTGGATCTTCGCTACATCGATACTTGGTCCTTGGCACTTGACATGAAGATACTCGCCAAGACGATCCCGGCGGTCGTCTCGGCCCGCGGCGCGCACTGAACTTCGCGGTCGGGCCTTCAGCGCCTTGCGTTTGGAAGCGCGTTTCCGACGGCCAGCACCACGGCAAGAAGGACGGCCAAGGCGGGAATCCGCACACCGAAGTCCACGAGCGAGTGGACGGTGATCGCCGCGATGGACGCGAGCGTCGCGGATTGCGCGGTCTGTAGCGACGCAAAACGTACGGTCGATCGGCGAGAAAACGTCGCGGTGCCCAAGCTCAACAACAGGAGAGCACTCACCACCCCCCCCTCCACCCCCGCCTGAATCGGATCGTTGTGCGCATGGTCGTACCGCGCTCCGACGTCCCGGCTCCCCAGCGACCGGAACGCCTCCTCGAAGGTCCCGAGCCCGGTCCCGACGATGGGGAAGCGCGCCGCGACGCCGAGCGAGGTCTTCCACACCGCGGCGCGCCCCGACGTCGAGACGACCTCCTGATCCAGGTCCGCGACCCGCTCGAGCGGCACCCGCGTGTCCCGCCACAGCAGGAACGCGGCGGGGATGGCGAGGGTCGCGAGCACGAGGCGCAGGCTCGGTCGTCCCGCCCGCGCGAGAAGCGCGTAGGCCGCGACCGCGGCCAGCGCCGCCGCGAGGCCGCCCCGCGATTGGGACAGCAGGATCCCCAGGAACAGCAGCGCGGCAGCGGCGATCCAGCCCCAGGACGCCACGCGCGCGCGGAAGGGGTCCTTCGGGTCGGCGGACGCCTTCGCGCGGGCGGCCAGGGCGAACGCGAACGGGAGGATCGCGGCGAGGTAGCCGGCGAAGTGGTTGCGGTTGATGAACGTGCCGGTCGCGCAGTCCACGTAGTGCTTCTTTTCGTACCCGAAGATCCGGTTGCTCCCCGACAGGTACTCCCCGCCGCCGTACACCGCCTGGAACACGCCGCACAGGACGAGCGTCACCGCGAGGGCGGCGAGGTGGCGCGGCTCGCGGAAGGCGACCGCAGCGGCGAGGCCGAGGGCGACGTAGCCGACGAAACGCGCGAGGGCGTCGGACGTGTCCGCGGGGCTGAGGCTCCACGGGGCGGACTCGGGGGCGGCCTCGGGGACGAACGGGGCGATCGCCGCACGCGCGGGGGCGCCCGGGGCCCCAAGGGAGGCGGCCAGCGGGGCCGGGAGCGGCGCCAGCTGGATCACCCCGACAAGCGCGATCCCCAGGGCGCAGGCGAGGACGAGGAGCGCGGGGCGCGGGAGCGGCGCCGCGTCCCTGGCGAAAAGGACGAGCGCGAACGCGCCGAGCAGGGCGGAGGCGATCTCGATCGCGAGGACCGCCCCGGCGTGAACGCTCGCGAAGGGGAGCGGCGTCAGGACGAGGAGGGCAAGGACCCCCGCGCGGAGGATCGAACGGGGGCGCTCGAGCGGGTCGGGGCCGGGCGGCGTCGTCTCGACGGCCCGGACCGGCTCAGGTCCGGCCGGAGCTGCGGGCATGGCGGCGGAAGCGGCGGGAGAGCCGCTTCGACGTCGACGGCGCGTCGCTCTCCGTCGCGGAGCCGCTCTCGTAGCGGTAGCGGCCGTAGTAATACGAGCCGATCTCGTCGGTGATCGCGTTGAGCACGGCGCCGGCGACCCGCGCCCTCGAGTGCTTGAGGCGCTCGACGCTGTGGGCGAGGGCCTCCCGCGAGGTCTTCCCCGCGCGGACGACGACGATCGTGGCGTCGAGCGAGGACGACAGGAGGACCGGGTCGGTGACCGAGGCGATCGGCGGGGTGTCCAGGATCACGTGGTCGAAGCCGAGGTCCTCGTCGGCGTGGCGGAGGAAGGTCGCGAGGGCGGGGGAGCCGAGCAGCTCCGACGGGTTCGGCGGGATGGGGCCGCTGCACACGAGGCTCAGGCCGGGGACCTCGGTCGTCTGAACGACCTCGGCGGCCTCGGCGTTCCCGCTGAGGACGTTGGAGAGCCCCGCTTCGTTTCCGATGCCGAAGGAACGGTGCAGGCGCGGGCGGCGCAGGTCGGCGTCCACGAGGAGCACGCGTTTCCCCTGCTGGGTGAGGACGATCGCGAGGTTGGTCGCGACGGTCGACTTCCCGTCCTGCGGCTCGCACGAGGTCACGACGATGTGGCGGGGCGGGCGCTCGGGGGAGGCGAGGAGGATCGAGGTGCGCAGGTTCTTGAAGGCCTCGGCGAAGGTCGAGCGCGGGTCGGCGTGGCTGGCGAGGTCGATCGTCGCGGGGGCCGGCTCGTCGTCCGGGGCCGGCGCGTCGCCCTCGACCAGGCGCAGCGAGCGGAAGCGGGGGACGTGGCCGAGGACCGGGAGCTTCGTCACCCGGAGGATGTCGAGCTCGCTCTTGACGGCGTTGTCGAGGTAGTCGAGGAGGATCGCCATCCCGACCCCCAGCGCGGTCCCCAGGAGCAGGGCGAGCGCGAGGTTGACCGACTTGCGCGGGCGCACGGGGCGCTCGGGAACCTCGGCGAGGTCGACGATGCGGACGTTGCTGGTCCCCGTGTCCTTGAGGCGCTCGGAGGACTGCGTCTGGCTCTGACGCGCGACGAGATCGCCGAGCACCTTGCGCTTGTTGTCGATCTCGCTCCTGAGGCTCGCGAACTCGATCGCGGCGCGGTTCACCCGCTGGACCTCGGTCTTCTGGGTCACGACCTGGGCCTCGAGCCCCTCGACCTCGCCCCTGGCCTTCCCGTATTCGGCCTCGGCGGTCGCGCGGACCTGGCGCGCGATCCCGGCCTGCTCGATCTCGAGCCGCTCGCGGGCCTGCGCGAGCTCGCCTTCGAGCTCCTGGAGCGCGGGCCAGCCTGGGAGGAACCGCTCGGCCAAAAGCGTGTGCTTGCGCTCGATCTCCGCGTATTGCTGGCGGAGGTGCTGGATCAGCGGGCTGTTGAGCACCTCGGGGAGGGACTCGGGGGGGGCGTTGCGGACCGACTCCCAGCGGGCCCGCGCGATCGCCAGGCGCGTGCGCGCCTGGACGAAGCTCTCGTTCATCGAGGCGAGCGCCTGCTGGCTGATGTCCTCGGTTCCCTGGGAGAGGGAGAGCAGCTCCTTCTTGGTGCTGTACTCCTGCAGGCGGCGCTCGAGGTCGCCGATCTCCCCCTGGACGCGCGCGACCTCCTTCGTGAGGAACTCCCGCGCGATCGCCGCCGTGCCGTAGCGCTTGTCGTAGTTGAACTGGAGGTAGGCCTCCGCGACCGCGTTCGCGGCGTCGCGGGCGAGCACGGGGTCGCGATCGGTGAAGATCAGCTGCACGAGCTGGCTGTTGCGGACGGGGCGGACGCGCATCCGCGCCTCGAGGAAACGGATCGACGGGAGCAGCGGGTCCGCGGCGGTCGCGTCGTCGTCCCCGAGCGGGCTCTTCAGCCACGCGACGAAGCGGGCGATCGGGGAAGGCCGGCGCGTGGCGAACGACGGGAGGTTCGGAAGGTCGAGGCGCTCGGCGGCAAGGCGCAGGACGCTGCGGCTCTCGAGGATCCGGTACTGCGTCTGGTAGAAGTCCTGGTACGCCGCGTACGACGGGTCGACGCCGACCACGTCCCGGAACGTCAGGATGTCCGGGCCCTGGCGGTCGATCTGGAGGGTGGTGGTCGCCTCGAACTCCGGCTCCGCGAAGAAGGTCGCGATCATCGTGGTGGCGACGACCACCGCGACCGACGCGAGGACGACCCAGCGTCGCTGGAGCAGGACGGACCAGTACTCGAGCCCTCGGCGGCGAAGCGTCGGGTCGTTGGCCGATCCATCGGCAGCGTGCGAGCTCAACGATCCTCCCAGACGAAAACGGCCCGGAACGCTCCGCGTCCCGGGCCGAAAGGTGCGACGTCGGGCGCGGAGACTCTAGCTCACTTCCCCAGCGGTTCCGACGGCGAGGCCGGGGCCGGGGGCGTGGTCTCCTCGTCGTCGTCCATGAGCATGATGGCGCCGAGCGCGGTCCCCGCGACGAGGGCGACGCCGGTGAACTTCCCCCAGGAGGTGGACCAGAACGAGCCGGAGCCCGAGGCGCCGCCCGTCCCGCCCTGCTTGACGGCGATCTGGACGTTCTGCCGGCTGCCCGCCGCGAGGGTCAGCGTCGAGCCGGCGGCGTACGCGCCCTTCGGGGTCGTGACCGCCAGGCGGTACGTCCCCGCGGGGATCGATTCGAGCTGGAAGGTCCCCTGGTCGGTGACCGGGGCGGTCGCGACGACCGCGCCCGCGCGGTCGGCGAGCTCGACGCGGGCGCCGGTGAGCGCGGCGTCGGCGACGACGGAGCCCTCGAGAAGGGCGGGGGCGGCCGCGATCGCGGGGTGCGAGGCGGCGACGGTGGCGACGACGAGGACGAAGGCGACGAAGGGGGATCGGGAGGTCATCGTTCGCTCCTTGGAACTAATTGCTCGGCGAAACCGGCGTGGGGTCGTCGTCGTCCGTGGCCGCGTCGATCGCGAACCCGACGAGGACTGCGGCGCCGACGACGATGAGGCTCGCCGTCAGCGGGTTGTTCCAGAAGGTCATCTTGTCCTTGTCCGCCTCGGCGGCCGCGGTGTCGGGACCGGGGGCCTGCTGCGGGTTGATCCCGACGGTGACGTCGCGGACCTGGCCGGGAGCGAGCGTGACCGGCGCGTCGACGACCCAGAGCTTCTCCCCCTCGCGGACCGCCAGCTGGTAGGTCGCGGGGGCGAGGTTTCCGATCGAGAAGCGCCCTTCGGCGTCCGCCGGCCCCGAGGGGACGACCGAGCCGTCCTTGGGGTTCCCGACGAGGACCACCGCACCCGCGATCGGCTGCGTGCCACCCTGCACGGTGACCGTGCCTTGGAGGGAAGCGGGGGCGGGGGATGCGAAAGCGCCCGTTCCGCCCATGAGCATCACGCTGAGTAGGCCTGCGATTCCGCGAAACCACGCTGGCCGATTCATTCCAACTACCTCCTGTTTTGGGGGCGGGCCCCCCTAGGGCGCCGAAAACGTGGCGCAATACTAGGAAAGGGGGCCCGGCCGGTCAAGCTATTTGCAAGATTTCCCCCTTGACGGAACCGTGACACCGGTCAAACGGACAATCGAGGCGGCCGGGCGGGGTCCGAGGTACCTTGGCGCCTTCGTTTTCGAGGAGCACGAACCATGTCGAACGAGCGCGAACGTCTCCGGGAACTTCTGAAAACGCACTCGCTGATGTTCGGGGACTTCGTCCTCGCTTCCGGCAAGCGCAGCACTTTCTACTTCGACTCCAAGAAGACGACCCTCCTCCCGGAGGGGGCGTGGCTGACCGCCCGCGCGGTCCTGGAGGTGGTCCGCCGGGAGAAGATCGACGCCCAGGCGATCGGCGGCCTCACCCTCGGCGCGGACCCGATCGTCTGCCCGGTCGCGGCGCTCAGCCACAAGGAGGGGCCGGCGCTCCGGGCGTTCATCGTCCGCAAGGAGGCGAAAGAGCACGGGACCGCCCGGCAGATCGAAGGGGCGCTCGAGCCGAACTCGCGGGTCGTCATCGTGGACGACGTGGTCACGACCGCCGGGTCGACGCTGAAGGCGATCGAGGCGGCCGAGGCGGCGGGGCACACCGTCGCCGCCGTGATCTGCATCGTGGACCGCGAGCAGGGAGGGGCCGAGGCGCTCGCCAAATACCCGTTCTACTCGTTGTTCAAGAAGTCGGAGATCTTCGAGGGGGTGGCGTAGCTCTCGCTGGACCCTTCGTCCCCACCCGCGTTCATCGCTTCGCGCTGAACGCGGTTACCTGGGACGAGCCGTCCTGAATACGGATCGACCCAGTAACCGCGTTTCGCGCTTCGCGAAACGCGGGCGTGAGCGAAGGGTCGAGCGACCCTCCGCCTCGTTCAGCCCTTCGAATAGAACTCCGCGACCGCCGCGGCCACCGTCTCGATCTGCTCGGTCGAGAGCTCGGGGAAGATCGGGAGCGAGATCACTTCCGCGGCGGCCTTCTCGGCGACGGGGAGATCCCCCGGCCGGTAGCCCAGCGAAGCGAAACACTCCTGCAGGTGGAGCGGGATCGGGTAGTAGATCGCCCAGCCGATCTGCCTGTCCTTCAGGAACGCGCCGAGGGCGTCGCGGTCGCGAACGCGCAGCGTGTACTGATTGAAGATGTGCCCGCAGCGCGGGTCGCGATGGGGGAGCGTGATCGCGCCGCGCTCGACGAGGCCGGAGGCGCGGAAGAGGCGGTCGTAGAGGTCGGCGTTGCGGCGGCGTCCTTCCGACCAGGCGCGCAGGTGCGGGAGCTTGACGCGCAGGACCGCCGCCTGGAGGGCGTCGAGGCGCGAGTTCCAACCCATGATCTCGTGGTGGTAACGCACGCGTTCGCCGTGCACGCGGGTCTGCCGGATGACGGCGGCCAGGCGGTCGTCGTTGGTGGTGACGAGGCCGCCGTCGCCGAAGGCGCCGAGGTTCTTCGAGGGGAAGAACGAGAACGTCCCGAAGGTCCCCATCGCGCCGGCCTCGAAACGGCCGGAAAGGCGCTTCGACTCGAAGGTCGCGCTCATCGACTGGCAGGCGTCCTCGACGACCGGAAGGCCGCGGCGCTCGCCGATCTCGAGGATCGCGTCCATGTCGGCGCACTGGCCGAAGAGGTGGACGGCGACGATCGCCTTGGTCTTCGGGGTGATCGAGGCTTCGAGGGAGGCCGGATCGAGGTTGAAGGTCCTCGGGTCGACGTCGGCGAAGACCGGCTTCGCCCCGAGGAGCGCGGCGCACGACGCGGAGGCGAAGAACGAGAAGGGGGTCGTCACGACCTCGTCGCCGCCGCGCACGCCGAGGGCGTTGAGCGACAGGATCAGCGCGTCGGTTCCCGACGCGCACCCGATCGCGTGGCGCGCGCCGAGGAAGGCCGCCGCCTCCTTCTCGAAGGCCTCGACGTTCGGGCCGAGGATGAAGTACTGCGAGTCCACGACGTCGTGGAGGACCTTGTAGACGTCCTCCTTGATCGCGGCGAGCTGGGGCTTCAGGTCGAGCAGGGGTACGGGTTTCACGGGCGTCCTCCCGATAAGCGCGCCATCTTAGGGCAGGGTCGGCGGGTGGTACCATGCCGGCTCCTATTCGCCCTGGAGGCCTCTTGGGTTCGACGCTCCGTGCCGCGCTGCACGCGTACGTCTTCGGCCTCGTGGGGGTGTTCCTCCTCGCCGCTCCGTGGTCGCCGCTGTGGGACAACCTGGCGCTCGTGCTCTCCCCGACGCACTGGGCGGGGATCGCGCGCTCGGGGTGGCTTCGCGGGCTCGTGAGCGGACTGGGGGCGCTCAACCTCTGGGTCGCGCTGCGCGCGGGGGCGGAGCTCTGGAGGTCGGTACGGGGGGCGCGGGCCGCGCCGGATCCCGAATGAGCGCCCTTCCGGCCGTCGTCTCGGCGACCTCGATCGATCCCGCGGGGATCGACGGCGTCGCGGCGGACGCGATCGTCCTCGACGAGATCGGGTGCCGCGCGCTCGCGGTGCCGACCGCGGTCTTCGGCGTCGCCGAGGGGCGCGACGGGATCTTCGAAGGGGTTCCCGCGGGATGGCTCGCCCGGATCTGGCCGCTCGTCGCCGCCGAGCACCCGGCCGCGGTGCGGATCGGGATCCTGCGCGACGCCGATCAGGCGCGCGAGATCGCCGGGCTGCTGCAGCTCCACGGCGCGCCGCACGTCGTGCTCGCCCCGGTCGTGCGCGCGGCGGGGCGTCGCCTGCTCGACGAGGGGGCGATCGCGGCGTGGCGCGAGCGCCTGTTCCCGCTCGCGCACGTCCTCGTGCTGCGCGCGGGGGAGCTCGCCGTATTCGCCGGCGCCCACGACGACGATCCCTCGGGGTTCGTCGAGGGGGCGAAGCGGGTCGCGGCGCAGGGGATCCGCGCGGTGCTCGTGACGGGGGTCGTGAGGCAGGGGAGGATCCTCGACCTGCTGGTCGAGAACGGGGAGGTCGCCGCCTTCGACGCGACGCGCCTGCACGTTCCGCGCGTCGACGGGCTGGCGGGTGCGCACGCCGCCGCGCTCGCCGGCGCGCTCGCGCGAGGCGAGCCGCTCCCGCGCGCCGCCCTCGCGGCGCAGCGTTACGTCGGGATGAGGCTGCAGCGGCGGAGGTAGGAGCGTGGGATCGCCCCCCTTGCGGTCACGCGGAAAAAAAAGGGGCGGCGACTTTCGTCGCCGCCCACGCGCGGAAGGGAGGAGGAGGAGAGGAGCGCGAATCAGGAGGACGAGGAACGCGAAGGAGCCAGATTCCCCGAGGTCCGCTGGCGCATCGAGGCGCGCACCCGGCCGAGGAAGCGATTGACCGAGTGGTTGCGCGGAAGGAAACTGACCGGCGGGGCCTGGCGGCGATCGAACTTGGACAGCTCCGCACGGAGCGCGGGATGGCTCGGGGCGAGGCGCAGCCCCTGCTCGAAGGTCGCGAGCGCCCGGGTGGTCTTCCCCGCGAGGACGTACACCCGCCCGAGGTTGAGCAGCAGGTCGGGGTTGAAGAAGTCGCGCCGCGCCGCCGCCTCGCAGGCGCGGATCGCCTCCGGGGAGGCGCCGTTCGCCTGGGCCAGCGCGAGGCCGTAATAGGAGAGGTAGCGCATCTGCGGTCGGGCAACCGCGCGCTGGCGTTCGACCTGGATGGCCGCGTGGAAGAACCCGGCGGCGGCCGCACAGTCCCCATCCACGAGCGACTGGAGGCCCTTGCGGAATTGGTTCTCAGCGGAGAGGATCGGCATCGAATCACCTCTGCGTTGTGTCTACGCTCGAATAGATACGAACGCGTGAGATGCATTTCAATGGCGATATTTTGTATCTGCATAAACACATAGGCCGACGATTCCGACTGAATTGAGCAAATATGAGAACGTGGATTTTGGTTGGGATGTTGTCCGCGTTGGCGGGATTCGGCGCCGGGTGCGGCAAGGACGCGGATCGCGCGCTTCGGGAGGTCGAAGCGCTTCGAGAGCGAGGGGACTCCGCCTCGATGGAGCGGCTGGCGGCGCTTTGCGGCGACGCGAGCCCCGACGTTCGGGCCTTCGCGCTCGCCGCCCTGGCCGACGGGGCGCGGGAGCGGGCCGCGGAGCGGATCCAGCGGGCGCTCGCGGACCCGGACGTCACCGTGCGCTCGACGGCGATCAAGCTCGCGGGCGACCTGAAGCTGGAGCGCACCGGGGAGGAGCTGGGCAGGATGCTCGTCTCGGACCCTTCGGTCGGCGCCCGTCGCCGCGCGGCGGTGTCGCTCGGGGCGATCGGGGGCGGGGAGGCGGCGGCTCGGCTCGCCCCCGGACTGGCGGACGCCGACCCCGGCGTGCGCGAGGCGACGGCGCGGGCGCTCGCGGGGGTGGACGCGGGACCCGCGGTTCCGGCGCTGCTCCGCACCCTCCAACTCGACCCCGAGCCGCGGGTGCGGTTCGAGGCGGTCCGCGCGCTCGCGACGGTGAAGAGCGACGAGGCGCGGGCGGGGATCGAGGGGGCGGCGAGCGATGGGAACGAGCTCGTCCGCATGGAGGCCCGCAGCGTCGTCCGCTGACCCCGCGCCGGGGAGTGCTGGCCATTCTGGCGGCGAGGTGTATAGTTTGGCCTCCGATCTTTCGCGCCGCGAGCCCGCCGTAGGGGCGGCGGCGCCGGCCCGAGATGGGGCGGAAGCGGCTTGCCGGACGCGTCGAAGACGATCCTGGCGCCGCGACTCGACGGATCCTTCCGATGGACCGACGGCGGCCGCACGCTGGATGTCGTGCGCACGCCCGAAGGATTCCGCATCGACGCGGGTGCCGGCACGAACTGGACGATCGAGGATCGCCGCGGCGACGACGGCGGCTTCGTGTGGTGGGAGACGAGCTCGGGGGAGAGGCGCGAGCGGGGCCGGACGAGCCGTCCCCGCGGCTTCGAGAGCGCGCCGACGCTCCTCCTCGAGGACGGTCGGCTGTTCCGGATCCGGATCCGGTCGCTCGCTCCGCCGCGGGTCGAGCTGCACGGCGACGAGGTCGTCGGCGCCTATCTGGCGGCGACGTTCGACGGAACGCGCTGGGAGATCGTGACGACGCCGGCGGGGGAGCTCCTGGCCCCCTCTCCGGTCCTGATGGGGTTGTTCGGCGCGGAGATCGCGCGTCTGGCCCGGGGAGACGCGAGTTCAGGAGCAAGGCATGGGTGAGTTCGCGGGCGGCGGTGGAAACGCGGGGGGCAACGGCGGAGGGGGCGGGCGTCGTCGCCGTCGTCGTCGCCGGTTCGGCTCGCGCGAAGGCCAGCCCTCGGTGGCGCCGAACTTCGAGAACGGACCCCCCTCGGGGGTCGTCCACGAGCTCGCCGGTCCCGCGTGGAATCCGGGGGCGGGGGGCGGCGGAGCGCGACGGCGGGGACGCCGCCGGCGCGGCGGGTTCGGCGGCGGCGCGCCGCGGCCGGCCATGCCCGGGAACGGCGGCCAGCCGCAGACGCAGGGACGCCCCGCCGTCGCGGTGCTTCCCGCCGGCGAGCCCGATGTCGAGGTCCGCGGCGTCCTCCAGATCCTGCAGGACGGCAGCGGCTTCCTGAGGCAGGCGGCCAACGACTACAACCCCGAGCCCGGTGATCCGTGGGTGCCGCGCGAGATCGTCGCCGCGAGCGCCTTCGAGACCGGCGTCGAGCTGACCGGCCTCGCCCACCCGCCCGACCGCCCCGGCCGCTCGCCGGTCCTCGCGACGATCCGCGAGGTGAACGGCACCGATCCCGCGGCGTGGGCCTCGCGCACGCCTTTCAAGAACCTCGTCGCCGAGGACCCGACCGAGCGCATCCGCCTCGAGAACGACCCGGCGGACCTCTCCACGCGGGTCGTGGACCTCATCGCCCCGATCGGCAAGGGGCAGCGCTGCCTGATCGTCGCCCCGCCCAAGGCCGGAAAGACCGTCCTGATGCAGCGGATGGCGAAGGCGATCACCGTCAACCACCCCGAGATCCACCTCATCGTGCTGCTCGTGGACGAGCGCCCCGAGGAGGTCACCGACATGCGCCGCAGCGTGCGGGGCGAGGTCGTGGCGTCCTCGTCGGACGAGATGGCGCGCACGCACGTGGCGGTCGCGGAGATCGTCCTCGAGCGGGCCAAGCGCCTGGTCGAGTGCGGCCGCGACGTCGTGTTGCTTCTCGACTCGATCACGCGGCTGTCGCGCGCCTACAACAACGAGCAGAAAAGCTCCGGGCGCGTGTTGTCCGGCGGCATCGACGCGCGGACGATGGAGAAGCCGCGGCGCTTCTTCGGCGCGGCACGCAAGTGCGTGCAGGGCGGGTCGCTCACCGTCATCGGCACCGCGCTCGTGGACACGGGCTCGCGGATGGACGACGTGATCTTCCAGGAGTTCAAGGGGACCGGGAACACCGAGATCGTCATGGACCGCGGGCTGTTCGAGCGGCGCATTTTCCCCGCGATCGACATTTCGTCGAGCGGGACCCGCAAGGAAGAGAAGCTCTACGGCGCCGACGAGTTCCCGCGCGTCACCCTGCTACGGCGCGCCCTCGCCCCCCTGCGCGCGCAGGAGGCGATGCAGCTGCTCGTCGAGCGCGTGGGGCGTTACCCGACCAACGAGGAGTTCCTCAAGAACCTGCTGGGGTAAATGGGGACAGCAACCTATTTCGCAACTGGGGACAGTCACCGTATTTCCGCAAGTCCGTCGCGTGCGCTTCGGGTTTGGGGAAATACGGTGACTGTCCCCAGTTGCGAAATAGGTTGCTGTCCCCATTTACCCATCACAAGCGCCTCGGTTCCGCGGTAGGACCAGTTCGCCATCTCGCGCCGCTCGCGCTCGATCGCGGCGAGCTGCGCCGGCGACGGGCGCCAGGACGGGTCCGCGAGGCGTCGCGCGCGCGCCTCGAGGGCGTTCCACGGAACGACGATCCCGCTGCGGTACGACGTGCGGCCGCGCGCGATCCCCTCGAGGGCCTTCGCCGGATCGGGGTCGGGACCCTCGAGCCACGCGCGGGCCGTCCAGTATTCGAACTCGTCGCGGTGGAACGCGTCCTCCGCGTCGACGGCGCGGGCGTCGCGCGGGTCGCCGAACAGGACGGCGTGCGCCAGCCGGATCTGCGCCCCCCACGTGTGGCGCGGCTGCGACGCGAACTCCCCGAGCGCCGCCGCCAGCGGCACGTCGTCTCCGGCGAGCCAGCACAGCAGCATCCACTCGTAGCGGTACATCTCCGGCGACGCGGTCGCCCAGAACTCGCGCAGCGTGGCGCGCGCGGCGGCGCGGTCGCCCAGCCGGATCTGCGTCTCGGCGCGCAGCAGGAGCATCCGCGCGGCGTCCGGCTCGAGCGCCAGGGCCGAGTCGAGCGCGACGAGCGCCGCCGGGGGTGCGCCGGCCTTCAGGTGGAAGATCGCCGTCCAGTACCACGCGAGCGCGTTGAGCGCGGCCCCCCCCGTTCCGCCGGCGGCCGCCTGGCCGACGATCGCGGCCGCCGCGTCCGGATGCCCCATCTGCGCCTCCGCCTGCGCGCGGTAGAGCGCCTGGAACACCGCGCGACGCCGCGCGTCCCACGCCTCGGGGTCGAGCCCTCCGCGGTCCGCCGCGTCGAGGGGGATGCCGCGCGCGGCGTCGAAGCGATACTCGCGTCCGCCTGAGATCCGGACGCGCGCGGTTGCGCCGTCGAGCCGAAGCTCGGAGTGGATCTTCCGGTCGTAGGGGAGCGGGAGGTAATACGAGGACGGGTCCGCCAGCCGGCCGCCCGCCGTGTAGGGGGGCGCCTGGCCGTGGACGTCCCCGCGCAACGGCAGCGCGAACGCGACGGGGCGCGGACCCAGCAGGTTGTTCCACGCCACGAAGACCGCGAGCGCGGGTCGCTCCCCGGCCGCGGGGAGGATCGCGACGTGATCGGTCTGCCCGGGGTGCTCGTATCCGCCCACGGCCGCACCCGCGCGGGCGGGCTGGGTGAGGACCCGCGACGGGTACTCGCCCGCGTGCGACACCTCGACCACCAGCGCCGCATCGCCGCCGTTGGCGTCGGCGGGAACGTGGAGCAGTCGCTTGGGGAGGTAGAACTCCGACTGGAACGGGTAGGCGCCGCGCCCGAGGATCTCGTGTTGCGCGTCGGCGTCCCAGAACGGCCGTCTCCCCCCGCCGAGCCAATCCACGCGCACGAGCCGCGAAGGGTACTCGCGCGGGACCGGGACGACGCGCGGGAGCGGCTCCGGCCAGTGCAGCAGGACCAGGGCGGTCGGATTGAAGGGCCGCCCCTCGGACAGGAGGACGGCTCCCGAGACCCGCGCGTCGAACGCCTCCGAGCGGATCCGGAAGCCGGCGCGGGTGATCCACGCGATCCGGTCGACGTCGGTCTCCACGGCGACCGGCGTCGCGAGCCAGGCCCCGGCGGCGAGCAGCGCGATCGAGACGGAGGCGACCGCGCCGCCGATCCGCGCCCAGCGCCGGTGGGCGAGCTCGGTCGCCAGCCGCGCGCCGAGGAGGGTGCGAAGCCTCCCCGCCCTCCCGCGGAGCAGCTCGGCCAGCGCCGCGTGCGCGTCGGCGGGACGGCGGTCGGGGTTCTTCTCGAGCAGGCGCACGAGCAGGGCGCGCAGGCGCGACGGCGCGGCGGAGACGCCGGGGGGCATCACCGGGAGAGGGCGCGACAGGTGCGCGTTGAGGAGATCGAGGTCGGAGGTGCCGAGGAACGGGGGGGCTCCCGCGAGCATCTCCCACAGGGTGACGCCGACGGCGTAGAGGTCGGTCGCGGGGCGGAAGGTCCGGTCGCCGCGCGCCTGTTCGGGGGAGGTGTATTCGGGGGTCCCGACGAACCGGCCCGTCGCGGTGAGCCCGGGGGTGTCGGCCTGGCGGGCGAGGCCGAAGTCGAGGAGCACGACCCGCTCGAGCGCCCCGTCGTGCCGCTTGGCGAGGAAGATGTTCGCGGGCTTCACGTCGCGGTGGACGATTCCCCGGGCGTGCGCGTGGCCGAGCGCGTCCAGGACGTCGCGGAGGATCCGCTCCGCCTCGTCGGCGGGAAGGCGCCTGCGCGCGCGCAGGCGCTGCGCGAGATTCTCCCCTTCGAGGAGCTCGGAGACGACGTAGAAGAGCCCTTCGGCCTCGCCGATGTCGTAGAGGCGGACGATGCCGGGATGCTGAAGCGCGCGCACGACGCGCAGCTCGCGCCGAAGGCGCTCGACGTCGCGCGTGCCCGCGCCGGGGAACAGGACCTTCAGCGCGACGCGCTGCTGCGCGACCCGGTCGAAGGCCTCGAAGACCTCCCCGGCGCCGCCGGAGCCGATGGGGCCGACGATCTCGTAACGCGAGGCGAAGATCGCCCCGTCCGCGAGCGAGGGCAGGCGGAGCAGACGTTTGTTGTCGGACGGCGTGGGCGTCGGATCCGCCACGTTCCCCTCGTCGGGGATTGTACGGACGTCGGGCGGGCGTGGCTCTGCCGAACTTCGCCGATGGCGCGACGGCATCGAGGCCGACGGGCGCGCTCCCGTTCCGCTAGACTTTCCCGGTTTCCCGTGGAGGCGTCGGTGCTCGATCTCTCGAACAAGGCCAAGGGCTTCTCCGAATCGGTCATCCGGGAGATGACCCGCCTCGCCCGCGCGCACGGGGCGATCAACCTCGCGCAGGGGTTCCCGGACTTCGGCGCCCCCGAGGCGATCAAGGAGGCCGCGCGGCGTGCGATCGCGGACGACCTGAACCAGTACGCGATCACGTGGGGGAGCGCGGGACTGCGGGGGGCGATCGCGGCGAAGGCGGAGCGGCTCTACGGGATGGAGGTCGATCCGGAGCGGCAGGTCACCGTCACCTGCGGGGCGACCGAGGCGATGATCGCGTCGATTCTCGCGATCGTCGATCCCGGGGACGAGGTCGTCGTCTTCGAGCCGTTCTACGAGAACTACGGCCCGGACGCGATCCTCGCGGGGGCGGTTCCGCGGTTCGTGCCGCTGCGGGCCCCCGACTGGTCGTTCGACCCCGAGGAGCTCGCCGCCGCGTTCAACTCCAAGACGCGGGGGATCATCCTCAACACCCCCAACAACCCGACGGGGAAGGTCTTCACCCCCGAGGAGCTCGAGGCGATCGCCGCCCTCTGCCGCAAGTGGGACGTCGTCTGCTTCTCCGACGAGATCTACGAGCACATCCTCTACGACGGCGCGCGGCACGTGCCGATCGCCACCCTCGAGGGGATGGAGGACCGCACGGTCACGATCAACGCGTTGTCGAAGACCTACTCGGTGACCGGATGGCGCGTGGGATGGGCGATCGCCTCCCCCGAGCTGACCGCGGGGATTCGCAAGGTCCACGACTTCCTGACCGTGGGGGCCGCGGCGCCCCTCCAGGAAGCGGGGGTCGTCGCGCTGGGGATGGAGGAGGCGTACTACGCGAAGCTGGCGGTGGAGTACCGCGAGCGGCGGGACGTGCTCGTCGCCGGCCTGCTCGACGCGGGGTTCCACTGCACGCCGCCGGGCGGCGCCTATTACATCCTGGCCGACGCGTCGGCGTTCGGCGTGAGCGACGACGTCGCCTTCGCCCGGAAGATGGTTGCGGAGGTCGGGGTCGCTCCGGTGCCGGGCTCGTCGTTCTTCCGGGAGCCGTCGCGAGGCCGGTCGCTCGTGCGCTTCGCGTTCCCCAAGAAGCTCGAGACGCTCCGTGCGGCGGTGGAGCGGCTCCGGGGCCTGGCGCACTGAAAGGGTGAAAAGGGGTCAGGCCCCTTTTTCCTTCAGAATCCGGCTCTGTAAGAAAAAGGGGTCTGACCCCTTTTCTAGCCGATCAGGACGGCGCCGCCGTTGACGTTGAGGATCTCGCCGGTGATGAACGTCGCGAGGTCCGACGCGAGGAAGAGGACCGCCCCGGCGATCTCCTCGGGGGTTCCCACCCGGCCGAGAGGGATCGATTTCAGGATGTCGTGGCCGCGGGGGCCGAGGAGGTCGTCGCGGGTCATGTCGGTGACGACCCACCCCGGGGCGACGCAGTTCACGAGGATCCCCGAGGTCGCAAGCTCGGCGGCGAGCGATTTCGTGAGGGAGATGATCGCCCCCTTGCTCGCGGCGTAGTGCGAGCAGAACGCCTCCCCGCGCTGGCCGGCGGTCGAGGCGATGTTGACGATCCGCCCGTACCCCGCCTCCTTCATGTGCGGGACCGCCTCGCGGATGCAGTGGAAGGTCCCCGTGAGGTTGATGTCCATCATCTCGCGCCACTCGCCGTCGCTCATCTCCTCGATCGGGGAGCTGCGCCAGATGCCCGCGTTGTTCACCAGGATGTCGACGCTCCCGAACTTGGAGACGGTCTCGTTGACGAGCATCTCCGCCTCGTCGCGGCGGGAGACGTCCGCGGCGAGGGCGAACGCCTCGCCCCCGAGGCGCTCGATCTCCTCCACGACGAGGGCGGCGCTGGGGGACTCGACGCGGTAGTTCACCGCGACGCGCGCCCCGGCACGCGCGAAGGCGAGGGCGCACGCGCGCCCGATGCCGCGCGCGGCTCCGGTGACGAGGACGTTCCTGCCGTCGAGCTCGATCATGGCCGTTCTCCGAGGATCGCCAGCTGGCCGCACGCGGCGCGGGCGTCCGCCCCACGGCTCCAGCGGATGCTCACCCGCAGGTCCTTCGCGAGCAGGCGGTCGCGGATCGCGACGATCCGCTCGCGCGAGGGGGGCTTGTACTCGAGCCACCCCGGAACCGCGTTGAAGGGGATGAGGTTCAGCTTCGCCGGATTCGCGCGAAGCAGCTTCTCGAGGCGCGCCACGTCCGCGTCCGTGTCGTTGACCCCCTCGAGGAGGACGTACTCGAGGGTGAACGGCTCGCCCGTCGTCTTCGCCCAGGCGCGGCACGCCGCGAGCAGGGTCGCGATCGGCCAGCGCTTGTTCACCGGCATGAGCCGCTCGCGCACCGCATCGGTCGTCGCGTTGAGCGAGACCGCCAGGCGCGGCCGCGCCGGCTCGCGGGAGAGCCGCTCGATCTCGGGGACGAGCCCCGACGTCGAGACGGTGATGCGCCGGCGCGACATCCCGAGCCCCTCGGGGTCGGTGAGGATCCGGAAGGCGCCGAGAACGCCGTCGTAGTTGTGCAGCGGCTCGCCCATCCCCATGAACACGAGGTTGAACGGCGTATCGCCGAGGTCCCGGTCGTCCTGGAGCAGCGTGACCTGGCCGACGATCTCGCCGGGGGTGAGGTGGCGCTTCAGCCCCATCTTGCCGGTCAGGCAGAAGTCGCACGCGAGGGCGCACCCGACCTGACTCGAGATGCACATCGTCACGCGCTCGCGCTGGAGCATGAACACCGACTCGACCGTGCCGCCGCCGGGAAGGTCGATCCGGTACTTCACGGTGCCGTCGGCGGCCTCCGCGCGGCCGACGATCGTCCCGCGATCGACACGCGCCTCCGAGGCGAGCGTCTCCCGCAGGGCCTTCGACAGGTCGGTCCAGAGGCGCGGGTCGAGCACCCGCCGCGCGTACATCCAGCGGTAGGCCTGGGAGCCGTGGAACCTCGGGGCGCCGCGCTCCACGAAGAAGGCCTCGAGGCCGGATCGTTCGAGGCCGAAGAGGTTGGGAACGTCCATCGGCGGCGAGTGTACCAGCGGGGTCGGTGCGCCTTGACGCTCCATGGGCCATCCGGTAGCGTGCCCCGGCGGAGTCGATGCATTGAAGCAAGAGCAGGTCGCGTTCCTCGCCGGAGGCCTCGTCCTCGGCATCGCGTTGGGATTCGGCGGCTACCACGCCTGGTACGCGCGTCCCGGGACCCCGGCGGCGCAGCCGCGCGAGGACTCGACGTCTCCCATGGGCCCGAGCGCGATGGGGGGCGCCCCGCCGATGACGATGCCGCCGCCCGCGGCCCCCTCCGCAGGGGGGGGCGCGCCGATGGTCCAGGTCGTCAACACGCTCAAGAAGCGGCTGCAGGACGACCCGAAGGACCTCGACGCCGCGATGCAGCTCGCGCATCTGCACCACGACGCGGGGATGTGGCAGCAGGCGATCCCGTTCTACGAGCGGGCCCTCGAGATCCGGCCGGGCGATCCGGACCTCCTCACCGATCTCGGGATCTGCCATCAGGAGCTCAAGGCGTTCGACAAGGCGCTCGACCTGTTCGGGCGGGCGTCGAAGGCGAGCGCCTCGCACTGGCAGTCGCTCTACAACACCGTCGTCGTGGGGCTGCAGGTCGGCGATCTTCCGAGGGCGCGCGAGGCGCTGACGCGGCTCGAGCAGGTCAACCCGCAGGCCCCCAACCTCGCGTCCCTGCGCACGGCCGTCGAGGGACGCGCACGATGATCCGCAGGCTCCTCGCGCTGCTGGCGTTCCTCGGCCTCGCGGCGCTGCTCCGCGCCGCACTTCGCTCCGGCCGGCGTCCGTCGGCCGGGACCCGAGCGGGGGTCCACCCGGGGGCGCCGCGCTTCGAGGGGGCGCTCGTGCGCGACCGGGTTTGCGGCACCTTCCTCCCCAGGGCCAGGGCCCTCGTCCTGCGGGATGCGGGAGGGGAGGCCTTCTTCTGTTCCGAGGCCTGCCGGGAGACCCACCTGCGCCGGATCCGACCCGCCAAGACGGCCTGATCGCGACCCGCCCCCGCGCCTTTGCCCCCTGAAAAGCCGGAACCTATATTCCGTGCGGTTTCGCGCCCGCGACCGCGTGGTGGCGGGGAAACCGGGGATCGAGGGGCATGAGTACGGAACGCGCCGACCAGCTGCACCAGCAGGCCTCCGAGCATTACCTCCAGGGGGAGTACGCGCAGGCGATCGCCGCGTGGCGTCAGCTCCTCGAGCTCGACCCCGCCAACGAGCAGGCGCTCGAAGGGGTCCGGATGTCCGCGCTGCTCTCGGAAGGGGACGGCGGGGCGACGCCGGCGGTTTCGCCGGCCGCGCCGGCGGACGCCACCGCCCCCGCCCCCGACTTCGAGATCGACCTGGGACTGAAGGTGTTCGACTCGATTCCCAAGCCGGGCGCCCCCGCCCGTCCGTCCAACCCCAACGAAACGATGATGCTCGACCGGTCGGCGGTCGAAGGGATGCTGCGCGAAGGGGCGCGCGAGGCGGAGGATGCGCCGGAGCGGCTCTCCAAGCCCGCCCCCGCGGTCATGCAGGAGGTCCCCGGGTTCGACTTCGGCGACCTCGACGATTTGAGCGCGATCCCGCTCGCCGCGGCGCCCGGGGTCGAGCCGCCCTCCCCCGGGGCGACCGACGCGCCGGTGGGCGCGTTCGACGAGGGGAACGCGGAAGCGGTGGGCCTCGCCCCGGTCGTGGAGGAGCACCGGCCGCACGTGAACGCCGCGAACGCCTCGGCCGAGCTCGTGAAACGCGTCCAGGATCTCCTCGCGGAAGCCAGGGCCAAGGTCGACGCGGGCGAGCGCGAGGAGGCGCTCGGCATCCTCGCGCGGGTGTTCATCCTCGACGAGGAGAACGCCGAGGCGCGCCAGCTCGAGGCGCAAATCGAGCTCGCCGCCGGGACGTCGCTCGCCGACATCGAGACCCACCTCATCGAGGGGGTCCAGGCCTTCGATCAGGGCCGGCACGAGGAGGCGAAGGTCCATTTCCGCGCCGTCCTCGACGCGCACCCCGAGCACCGCGAGGCGCTGCACTACCTCGAGAAGATCCAGGAGCAGGAGGCTTCGTTCGGGGACATCCCCGAGGACCTTCTCGCCTCGGCCCCCGGCGTCGCCGGCGCTCCCGTGGCCTCCCCTCCGGAATCGGTGGAGCCGGCGATCGAGCCGGCCGCGCGTCCCAAGCGGCCTTCGCGCGCCGAGACGCCGGTGGCCCCCGCCGCCCCCGCGATGCCGACGCCGTCCCGCCGATCGTTCGTCCTGTCCCCCAAGCTCCTCGGCGCGGTGGTCGGGCTCGCGGTCCTCGGCGCGGCGGCGTGGTTCGTCCCCAAGATGCTCTCCGCCGACGGCGGCACGTCGACCGCGGCGGCGCCTCCGACCGCCGCCGCTGCGCTCCCGCGCCCGGCGAAACCCGCGGCGCCCCCCGCTCCGGCCGCCCCGGCCCCCGCTCCCGTCCCCGCGATGACCCTCGACCAGGCGATGGCGAAGGCGCGCACCGCGATGGCCGCCTCCGACTACGGCGCGGCTGTGATCGCGTACAAGGCGGCGCTCGACCTCGACAAGACCAATATCGAGGCGCTCGAAGGGATCCGTCAGGCCGGGGACGCCTACAAGGCGCAGAAGGCCGAGCAGGAGCAGTTCGACCGCGTCGCCATGGCCTTCAAGGAAGGGGAGTTCGCCTCCGGCCTGCGCCTGCTGTACCGCCTTCCCCCGACGGTCGATCGCGGCCGCGTCGATCGGTACAAGGCCGACGGCTGGTTCAACCTGGGCGTCGTGGCGCTCCGGGCCGGCGACGTGAGCGCGGCGATCGGGCACTTCGAGGACGCGCTGGCGATCCGACCGGACCCCGACGCCACGAAGTGGCGGTCGTTCGCGCAGCGTTACCGCGACCTCCCGAAGGACCGCGGCTTCTACGACGCCGTCGAGGCCATCCCGTTCCGCCAGATCGAGTAGCCGTCGCCGGGCGCCGGCGTTTCGCGTCCTCGGATGCGAAACGTCAGTGCCGGAAGTGGCGGCGGCCGACGAGGATCATCGCGAGTCCGCGCTCGTCGGCGGCGGCGATGACCTCGTCGTCGCGGATCGACCCGCCGGGCTGGACGACCGCGGCGATCCCGGCCTGGGCCGCGACGTCGAGGCCGTCGCGGAAGGGGAAGAAGGCGTCCGAGGCCATGACGGCGCCTTTCAGCGGCTCGTTGGCCTTCTGGATCGCGATGCGCGCGGAGTCGACGCGGCTCATCTGGCCGGCGCCCACCCCCACGGTGCGGTCCTCGAACGCGTAGACGATCGCGTTCGACTTCACGTGGCGGACGACGCACCACGCGAACTCGAGGGCGCGCCACTCCGCTTCGGTCGGCGCGCGTTTCGTCGCGACCTTCGCGTCGCGGAGGGTGCCGTCGGCCGCGTCCCAGTCCTGGACGAGCAGGCCGCCGTCCACCCGCCGGAGGTCGAACCCCCGCCTGCCCGCGGCGAACGGCCCGGCGGCGAGGACGCGCAGGTTCTTCTTCTTCGCGAGGACGGCGAGCGCGTCGTCGGTGAACGACGGGGCGATCACCCCCTCGTAGAACGCCTCCGCGATCGCCGCGGCCGCGTCCGCGTCCACCGCGCGCGGGAAGGCGAGGACGCCGCCGAAGGCGCTCGTCGGGTCGCACGCGAGGGCGCGGCGGAACGACGCGACCGGGGAGTCTCCGAAGGCGGTGCCGCAGGGATTCCCGTGCTTGACGATGACGCAGCCGAAGGCGTCGCGGATCCCCTCGAGATCGGCGGCCAATCCCAAGGCGGCGTCGAAGTCGAGCAGGTTGTTGAACGAGAGCGGTTTCCCCTGGAGCTGGCGCGCGGCGCCGACCCCGACCGCGGAGCCGTCGCGGTAGAAGGCGGCCTTCTGGTGGGGGTTCTCGCCGTACACGAGATCGGCCTGCTTCACGAACGAAAGGTCGAGCCGCTCGGGGAAGTCGACCCCGGGTCCGGCGAGGTAGTCGGCGACGGCGCGGTCGTACCGCGCGGTGTGGTCGAAGGCCCGCGCGGCCAGGCGGCGCCGCGTCGCGGGGGACAACCCGCCGTGCTCGCGCAGCTCGGCGAGGACCGTCGGGTAGTCGGACGGCTCGACGAGGACGCCGACGTCGTCGTGGTTCTTCGCGGCGGCGCGCAGCATCGCGGGGCCGCCGATGTCGATCATCTCGACGACCTCGTCGTCGGTCGCCGACTCCCGGTCGCGGGTCTTCTCGAACGGGTAGAGGTTCACCACGAGCAGGTCGATCGGTGCGATCCCGTGCGCCGCCATCTGGGCGACGTGTTCGGGGTTCGCGCGGCGGCCGAGCAGGCCGCCGTGGATCGCGGGGTGGAGCGTCTTCACCCGGCCGTCGAGGATCTCGGGGAACCCCGTGTGGTCCGACACCTTGACCACGGGAACGCCGCCTTCGGCGAGGAGCTTCGCGGTCCCGCCGGTCGAGAGGATCTCGACGCCGAGCGCGTGAAGGCCGCGGGCCAGGTCGAGCACCCCGTCCTTCTCGAACGTGCTGACGAGCGCGCGGTGGACCGGGGAGAACGCCATCTCAACGACCTCCGGATCGGGAGTTCAGGTAGGGAGTCGCGCCGAGATCCCCGCCCGCGTCGCGCCAGCAGCGCAGCCACGATCGGACGACGTAGTTCACGCTGCGGGAATAGGCGAGCGAGGCGATCGCGAAGGGGACCGACCGGTCGTCGAAGGCGACCGGATCGGGAGGGTCCCCGGCGGCGGCGTAGGCGCGGACGAGGTTCGCGTCGTCGCCGGCGGCTTCCGCGGCGATCCGCCGCGAGAAGGCGGCGACGTCCCCCCGGTCGAGGTCCGCGTCCTCGTGGCCGAGGAAGACGAGCGGGAACTTGGGCATCCGGGAGGCCGCGAACTTCGAGAAATGCGCGTAGCGGATCCCGGCGTCGGGGGCGGCTCCCGGCGGGAAGGCGGCGTCGCTGACGTAGTGGGCGAGGGTCCCGAAGCGCGACGCGATGGTGTCGAACGCCATCGGCTCGCGAACCGACGCCACGAGATCCGCGGCCGCGCGCGCGGTCGTCGCGTCGAGGGTTCCTCCGGCTCCACGCGGCGCGTGCGCGGGGGCGTCCTCGGTCGTCATCGGTTCGAGCGCGCCGCGGCGCACGGCGTCCCGATGGTGCTCGAGCGCCAGGCGAAGCGACGGGGGCATGAACCGGATCGCCTCGTCGACGATCTGCAGGCGCGTCGCGGGATCCCACGCGCGCGCGACGGGCGCCGCGAGGAGGAGCAGGAACGGGAGGAGCAGGCGCGGGCTCGGGCGCACGGGCGTCATCGCCCCGCACCTTACTTCTTCGCGCCGCCTTTGTCCTGAACCGTGATCAACGGGAGCGAGAGCGCCCCCGACTGCGTCTGGGCGAGCAGGAGCTTCACGACGAGCATCCGGTCGTTGCCGACGACCTGCGGGTTGACGCGCGGGTCGGCGAGCTTCGGATCGAGGATCAGCGCGCGGCGGAAGGCCTCGAGACCGTCGTCGTATTTCTCCTGCGCGTCGAGGACGGTGCCGAGGTTGTAATACGCGAGCGCGTTCGCGGGGTCGATCTCGATCGCGCGCTGGAACGCCGACTCCGCGGAGCCGAACTGCCGGAGCGCGCGCTGCATCGTGCCGAGGTTGAGCCAGTAGGTGGCGTTGGCGCCGTCGAGCTTGACCGCCGCGCGCTGGAACTCGATCGCCTGGCCGACGAGGCCGCGGTAGGCGACGTACGCCGCGAAGTCGTTGAGCTGCGGGGCCGTCGCCGTCCCGCGATCGACGAGATCGAGGTAGGGGATCGCCTGGGGGTCCTTGCCGAGCGAGGTCACCCGCAGGCGCGCGACGGTCTTCTCGAGCCCGAGCGACGCGCCGGCCGTCGCCGCCGCCTCGAGCTTCTGGGTCTGCGCGGCGGCTTCCTGCTCGGCCTTGGCCTGCTCGGTCGCGCCGTCGGAGCCGCCACCCCGCAGCTTGTTGAACCAACCCCCGGCGGCGGGATCGGGGACGGCCGCAGGGGCGGCCGCGACGGCGGGGACGACCAGGACCAGCAGCGCGGCGGCGAGGGCGCCGCGCACGGTGACGTTCGTGCGGCTCATCGAACTCCCCGGGGGCCGGATCAACGGCCCGGACGTGCCTTCAACTGGACCTTGCGGTCCTTGACCACGACGCGAAGCTCGATCTTCTCACACCCCGACTTCTCGCGCAGCCTCCCGGCCTGGGAGGCGATCCCCTTGACGAAACTCTCGAAGGAGACCGAGGACTCGGCCTCCCCGGAGCGGCGGCGCGCGTCGAGGAACTTCGCGTGGAGGACCTTCAGGTAGTCGCGGTCGCGGACCGGGTCCTGGATGTTGCAGGTGGCGACGACGCTTTCGTCCCTCGCCCCGCGGTCGGCGACGGCGGGGGCCGGACGATCCCCCTCCTCGAGGGTGCGCAGCGTCTTGGACCACAGCTCCGAAAGGCTGTTGTAGCGGCTGACGAGGGAGTTGAAGTGGAAGCGGGTCGCGTACTTTCGGATCGGCGCGTGGGAGTACCGCTTGATGATCCGCTCGAGCTCGGCCCGGAGCTCGTTGGGCTGCCGGGGGATCGAGCCGGCGAAGAACATGTCGTACTGGACCTTCAGCTGCCGGATGCCGTTCTCCAGCCGTTCGAGGTCGATTTCGACTTCGGGCGAGACGGCATCGTGCAACGCGGAACCCCTATACTCGGGCCGGCCCGAGACGACGACGACCCGCGGGGAGTATAGGTTCCTGGAGCCGGCCCATGCAATCGAACGGTGCGTCCCCGAGCGACCTCCCGTCGGTGGGGAAACTTCTAGAAACACGCCCCATCCGGGAGCTCGCGGACGAGGTGGGGATCTCCCTTGCGACCTCGCTCGTCCGCGAGATCCTCGACGAGCTCCGAACCCGCGTCCTCGCCGGGGAGATCGATCGGGGGACCCTCGAGTCGGCGTGTGAGCCGGCCGCGATCGCCCGCCGAGCGCGCAACGCCGCGACGGCGCTCCTGCGCCCCGCCCCGTCCGTGGTGATCAACGCCACCGGCGTCGTCGCCCACACCAATCTGGGCCGTTCGATCCTCTCTCCCGGGGCGGCAGGCCGGGTGGCCGAGGCGGCGGTCCGTTACCTCGACCTCGAATACGATCTCGTAACCGGCACGCGAGGCAGCCGCGGCTCCCATCTCGAGCCGCTGCTCGCGCGGTTGTTCCCGGGGTGCGCCTCGCTCGCGGTGAACAACAACGCCGCCGCGATCCTCCTCGCGCTGCGCGCCCTCGCGCGGGGGAAGGAGGTCGTCGTCTCGCGCGGCGAGCTCGTCGAGATCGGCGGATCGTTCCGAGTCCCGGACATCCTCGCCGCGTCGGGGGCGAGGCTGCGCGAGGTCGGGACGACGAACCGCACCCGCGCCGCCGACTACGAAGCGGCGCTGGGGCCGAAGACCGGCGCGATCCTCAAGGTCCACACGTCGAACTTCAAGGTCGTCGGCTTCACGGAGGAGGCGCCGATCGCCGCGCTCGCCGGGATCGCACGCGCGGCGGGGATCCCCCTGATCGTGGACTGGGGGAGCGGCGACCTCGTCGACCTCGCCCCCGTGGGGATCCACGACGAGGTTCCCGTCCGCCGGCTGCTCGAGGATGGCGCCTCGGTCGTGACCTTCAGCGGGGACAAGCTCCTGGGCGGGCCGCAGGCGGGAATCGCCGTGGGGGAACGCGACCTTATCCGCGCGATGAAGCGGGACCCGCTCGCGCGCGCGCTCCGTCTCGATCGGCTGCTGACCGCGGCGCTCCACGAGACCCTCGCGAGCTACGTTCGCGGGCGCGCGCTCGACGAGGTGCCGACCCTGCGCATGCTCGCGCTGCCGAAAGAGCGCGTCGCCGCGCGCGCCCGCGCCCTCGTCGACGCGCTCGGGGGAGCGCAGGGGGTCTCGATCGTGGACGGCGTGTCGCGGCCGGGAGGAGGGTCCTCCCCCGTCGGGGAGATCCCGACCGCACTGATCGCGGTCGAGCGCTCCGGGGGGGAGCTCGTCCGCATCGAGCGCGCGCTGCGCCGGGGCGAGCCGTCGATCGTGGCGCGGATCCAGGACGGGGTGTTGCTGCTCGACCTGCGGACCGTCCTCGAGGACGAGGACCCGATCGTGGCGACCCGACTGCGCGAGGAGCTCCTGCGAGCCCGCGGCGCGAAAAAATAGTCTGGCGCGCGGCCTCCCGCGCCCCCTCTATTCCCACCATGAGATCCGGTTGTCCCGGGAGCGGCTCGGGACGTGGGGGGTGGGGTGCCTGCCGAGTCGCCGCCTCACGACGAACACACCGGGCGCCGCATCGGCGCCTACGACGTCCTCGAGCTCCTCGGCCGCGGGGGGATGGGCGAGGTGTATCGCGGCTGGGACACGAAGCTGCGACGCGAGGTGGCCCTCAAGGCGCTCCCGACCGAGCTCCTCGCGGACGACCGGGCGCGCGCCAGGTTCCTGCGGGAGACGCGTCTAGCCTGCCGGGTCGTCCACCCTTACGTCGCGACGGTCTTCGACGTCGTGGAGGACGAGGATCGTCCCTGGATCGTGATGGAGCGGATCGAGGGGCGGCGCCTCGATCACTTCCTCGCGGACGACGCGCCCGCGCTCGCCGAGGTCGCCCGGCTCGGCCTCGAGGTCGCCGAGGCCCTGCAGGCGATCCACGGCTCCGGGCTCGTCCACCGGGACCTGAAGCCCGGCAACGTGATGGTCACGACGGCGGGGCACGTCAAGGTGATGGACTTCGGCGTCGCCTATCCGCTGCGCGTGCTGGAGCCACCCGGCGGGGACACGGCCTCCGGAAGCACGGAGCCGTCGCTGACCGGCGAGGGTTACGGCGTCGGGACCGTCGCGTACATGTCCCCGGAGCAGGTACGGGGCGCCGAGGTGGATCCTCGCAGCGACCTCTTCTCCCTGGGCATCCTCCTTTACGAGGCGATCACCGGGGAGCACCCGTTCCAGCGGGAGTCGATCTGGGCGACGGCCTCGGCGATCGTGAACGACCCTCCGGGGACGGGGCCGGAGCCCCGGACGCTGACGGAGTCCGGGCCGCTGCGGCGCGTGGTCATCCAGCTCCTCGAGAAGGACCCTGCGCGCCGGCCGCAATCGAGCGACGAAGTCGTCCGGCAGCTTCGCGCGATCGTGCGCGGGGAGCCGTTGCCCGTGCCCTCCGAAGAGGCCGCCCCGGCCGGCGTGCGTCGGGCGGTGATCGCCGCGGTCGTCGTCGTGGCGGCGGCGTTCGTCGTGTACCGACTGTGGACCGGGACGCCGCCCGCGACGGGCCGTCCGACCGTCGCCGTCCTCCCCTTCGAGGACCGGACCGGGGAGGCGGGGGAGACCGATCGCGGGGACATGCTCGCCGACCTGCTCGCCGCCGACCTCGGCCGGGGCGCCGTGCGCGCGGTCGGACGCGAACGGCTCCAGCCGGCCCTCGCGGGGATCGGCGCGTCCGGGGCGGGGGTGTTTCCGGAGGTGGGGCGGCTGACCGGCGCGGCGTGGATCGTGACGGGGCAGCTCTACCGCGAGGGCGCGAGTTATCACGCGGCGTACGCGGTGCGCAGGACCGGCGCCAGCTCGAGCTCCGCTTCCTTCAAGGCGTCGGCCGGCTCGGTCACCGCCCTCGCCGATCTGATGCGTCCGAAGATCCTCGAGACGATCGCGCCCGACGCGACGCGCGCTCAGCGGGAGGCGCGGGCGTGGCCCGCGCGCGACGACGCCTCGGCCCTGCTCGAACAGCGCGCGCGCAGGGCGATGCGCGAGCTTCGATTCCTCGATGCGATCGACCACGCGGTGAGGGCGCTCGAGCTCGAACCGGACTACCTGCCCGCCGCGCTCGTGCACGCGCGGGCCCTCGACGCAGCGGGATTCGGCAAACGCGCGCTCGCCGCCGCGGAGCGGGCGTTGCGGATCGCGCGCCGGCCCGGCGCCGCGCCGGGGAGCGTCTGGAGCATGGAGGCCGCGGCGGTCGACGCGAGGATCCGCGATCGCCTTTCGGAGGCGGTCGAGCTGCGCCGCGGGCTGGCCGAGGGCGCCTCGGACGACCCGGAGGCATGGCTCGAGCTCGCTTCGACGCTGCGGGCCGCGGGGAAGCTCGACGAGGCGACGGCGGCCGCCGAGAAAGCCGAGGCGCTCGATCCGAGGGACGCACGGGTGTTCATCGTGCGGGCGAAGGTGGCGGTGGCGCAGGGGAAGTTCCCGGAGGCTCAGGCGCGGCTGGACAAGGCAGAAGCGCTGTTCGCGGAGGTGGGGAGCGCGGAAGGGGCGGCGTCGGTCGCCTACGAGCGGGGGAGCCTCGAGCGCGGGCGCTCGGATCAACAGGCGGCCAAGCTTCGGTACGAGGACGCCGAGCGGCGCTACCGCGAAGCCGAGTTCGAGGGGGGAGTGGCACGAGCCCAGGCGGCGGGGGCGATGGCGGCGATCTTCCTCGGTCGCTTCGCCGAGGCGGCGCCGTTGTGCGAGACCGCGAGCCGGTCGGCGCGTGCCCGCGGGGATTTCCGCCTCGCGATCGAGGTCCGCGGCGCGGTCGGGGCGGCGCTTTACGCGAGAGGGGACACCTCGGGTGCGGAGCGTTACCTGCGCGAGGCGGTCTCCGACGCCTCGGCCCTCGAGAACGACGCCTTGAGGCTGAATCCGCTCGTCAACCTGGCGGGCCTTCTCGCCGGCACCGGGCGCGCGGGGGAGGGCGCGTTGCTCGCGAGCGACGTGCTGGCGCTCGCCCGTTCCCGGGGAAGGAAGGACCTCGAGTGCGTGGCCCGGACCCTCCTGGCCGACGCGGCCTACCAGATGGGGCGGCTGGGAGAGGCGATCGAGGAGTACGAGGCGGCCGAGTTGATCGCGGCAGGGGGCGGAGTCTCGCCCGACCAGCGATTCGGCGTGCTCGAGTACCTCACCGAGGCGCTCGACTGGACCTGCGACTCCGGCCGTGCGCTCGACACGAATCGCCGCGCTCTCGAGGTGGCGGCGGCGGGCGACCAACGCATGCTCCGGGCCTACGGGCTGCTCCGTCGCGCGGAGCTGCGTGGGGGGATCGGCGATTTCGAAGGCGCCGACCTCGACCTGACCGAGACCGAAGGGTTGATCGGTAGCGAGGGGGACGAGTTGCTCGACATGAAGCCCCGCGTGCAGCTCGCGCGCGCGACGCTCGAGGTCTACGCGGGGTCGCTCGGTCGCGCGCAGTCCCCGCTCGGGAAGATCGTCGCGGAGGGCGAATCGACCGGGGCGCACGGCGTCGAGATGGCGGCGAGACTGACGACGGCCCTCGCGGCGCTCGAGCGTGGCGACCCGCGGTCCGCGGTGCGGCAGGCGGAGCGCGTCCTCGGATCGAAACGCGCCACCGTTCCCGAGCGGGCCCGGGCTCGCAGCCTGCTGGCTCGCTCGCTGGCGTCGGCGCGCCAGTTCGAGCGCGCCGCCGCGGAGGCCCGCGCGGCCCTCGACGAGGGCGCGGCGATCGGGATCCCGCTGGTCGTCGCGGAGTCATCGGCGGTCCTCGTGTCGCTGCCCCCGGCCGCGCGTCCCGCGGGCGTCGGCGCCCTGCGCGAGGACGGCCTGCGCGCCCTGGCGACGTGCGAGTCGGCGGTCCCCGAGGCGCGACGGGGCGACTACAGGCGGCGTGCCGATCTCGAGATGCTCTTCAGCGTGCTGCGAGGCTCGTGAAGCCCGAAACGTGGAGGTGACGATCATGGCGGAAGGTGCGTGGAAGACCTGGCTCCCGTGGTTCGTGGTCGTGATCCTGGTGATCATCGTCGTGTGGAAGGGCGGATCCGACTCGGGTCTCGCGGACCGCGTGGCCGAGGTCGAGAAGTGCTGTAATGAGCTCAAGGACTGCTGTGAGGACGGCGGTCCGGGTCGCAAGCCCATCATCGTCCTGGATCCGCCTTCGACCGGAACGCTGACTGCGATCTGGTCGGTCGACGGCACGACCTTGACCACCGCGGCGCAGTGGGGGGACTCCGGGGAGCTCAACGAGGGGGCGTTCGGCGAGATCGCGATGTTCGGCGCGACCGACACCGCGGGCGGGAGCGAGTTCGTCGCTTCGAGCATGACGCTCGTCCTCACGGACGATGACGCGGCGAGCCATACCCTCGTCGTGGAGCGGACGCCCACGGATCACCTCTCCTGGACGCTCGACGGCAACGCCCTGCTCGCGTGCGACACGACGAGCGGCAACGGAGTACCCGACTGCAAGGCGGGGTCGCTCGGCCTGCCCCCGGAATTGAAGGGCACGATCACCGCGCTCACGACCGTTCCGCCGACGCCGGCGCCGGGCTCGGGGGTCGTCACGACCGTCGACCGGGTCCGCCTGCAGACCCGGTAGTGGGCACCGGATCTCTTGGATCGGTCGTCGCCGCACTGGCCGCGAGCGCCGGGCTCGCTGCCGGTGTGGTGACGCCGCCCGACGTCCTGCGGTTCTCCGAGAACCTGCACGGCGCCTACCGCGGGGTCGGCTACGATCGCGATCGCGCGCGCGTGGTGGTCGCGACGGACCGCGGGCTCTACCTCATCGACCCGCGCGGCGGCGGGCCGCTCGCCGGGGCGGTGACGCCGGTCCCGCTCGAGGGTTGGAGCGAGTCGAAGCGGCTCACGCCTTGCCGGGACGGCGGCATCGTCGTCGCGGCCCAGGCGGGCGAGGACGGAATCACCCGACTCGACGTGCACGCGCTGAGCGGCGGCCTCGAGGCGCGCATCGAGGCACCCTCTGGGCGGCCGTTCCGTTCTTTCGTACTCGGGGGGCCGGGGCGGGCCATTGCGACGGTGACCGCGTGCGCCACGCAACGCTGGTGTTGGCAGTTGTGGACCCGTGGCGGCACGAACGCAGGCCAGTTCGAGACGGCAGCGGGAGTCAAGGCGGGCTTCGACCCCACGGGGGAGCGCCTTCTGGTGGTCTGGGACGATCACGTCGAGGTTCGGGACGGGCGTGGCGCGGTCGTCGGTAAGACGATCCAGGGTGCCTTTCACAAGGCGGCGATGTCGGATATGGCCCGTGTCCTCGTTCTCAACCGTGACGACGATCGGACGCGGGTCGTCGTCATGAAGGACGGCCGCTCCGTTTCTCATGCCTTCGACGCGATTGTCCACGGCGTCGCGGTCGCGCCGGACGGCCGATCGGCGTGGGCGTGGTTTCGCGGCGGCGTGATCCGTTCGATCGACGTGGAGGCCGGAACGGTCGGGAAGGCGATCTCCGTGGCGGAGTCGTCACGCGAGAGTCTGGAGGTGACCTCCTTGGTCGCCGAAGACCGGGGCACGGCGCTCGTGGGATTCGCGACGCGGCCCGCGGGGACGGAGGTCTTCAACGGGGGACGGATCGCCCGGATCGACCCCAAGGACGTCCTTTGGCGACAGGAATTCGCGACCCCGAGCCCCACCGCCTTCTTCCCCGCGGCGCTGCCCGCAGGAGGCGTCGCCATCGCCTGGAACCGCGAGGCTCTTGCCGTCGTCAAGCAGGACATGACGAAATCGAAGAGGAAACGTCGATGACGCGAACCGCGCTCGCTGTCCTTGTCGTCGTGGCGGGGGCCTGCAGCGGCGCGCTTCCCGCGTCGGCGCAGGGCTGGCCGATCGAGCCCCACGACCGCCCTCATCACCTGCTCTCGACGTTCGAGTACATGGACTACAGCTCGACGGACTACTACTGGCACCGTGGGCTCGACATCTTCGCGCCATCGGTCGACGAGCCCGGTGCGCCTTGGGTGATCGCGACCGTCGACTCCTGGATCGACAAGAACGACGGACTGGAGTGCGATCCAGCGGCATTCCCCCCTCTCAATATCGGCTGCCTCGGTCCCTCAGCCAACGGATGCTGGGCCACGCTCCGGTACTTGGGAGAGAAACACGTCTACGGTCACCTCGAGTGCGCTTCGTACGATTGGGATTTCCTGGCGCGGTGGATCGCGTCTTCCAACGTCACCGCGCACCAAAAGATCGGAAAGCTCCAGAAGTGGGACGACGCCTGCTCCACCGACGGTCCGTTCAAGGGCGTTCACCCGACGCACCTCCATCTGGAGCGGAAGGATGCGAAGACGGGCAGGCTGCTCACCCCGAGCGACCTCACTCTGCCATATGGCACGGCAGAGAGTCCTCCCAACATCACGGGGGTTTGGTTCGTGGGCGACGACTCCGGCCTGTCCTCGTCCGCTCCCTGGAGCCTGTTCGCGCCGTCGTCGTCCGGGACGTGCACGGGCGTGAATGGAGCCGTGGACGTCGTCGTCGGCCACGAGTCCCGCCACCGAGCCGGGGAGCCGGCGCGGCCGGGCGACAACCTGGGCGTGCGTCAAGTGCGCTGGAAGGCTTGCGGCGGCGCGGACCCGGACTGTGCATGGAGCGACGCCCTCGACGCCTCGTCGATCGACGCCGCCTGGGTGGACTGGGACGACCTGGTCAGCACCACCTACAGCAGGCGCCATCCGCTGGTGAGCGATGACCTTTGGCTGTGCGGCGACAACGAGTTCTATACGATCGCGACGAATGTCATCGATGTCGGAGGAACGCTCCAGCCAGACAAATCGGGCGTCTGGAAACCACCGAGTCCGGCGCTGCCGTCGGCGGACACACAACACGTCACGGTCACGGTCGAGGTCGAGGACTTCGCCGGGGCGAGCGCCGCGCGGCTCTTGCCCGTTTGCACGCGTGATCCGGCGTCGGGCGGTGTCGCGAAGCTGCTCATCCGGGATTGCGAATCGGACGACGGCGCCGAGCCGTCGAATCCGTCGCGCTGCGAGCTCTGGACCGAGAGCCCCGACATCGTCGTCGACGATGGGGGCGCCGCGACGCCGCTGTCGTACGCGATCCTCGTCTGCATGCGCAACGTCGGCAACGCCTCGATCGACCCGCTCTCGACGATCACGGTCACCGCCACCACGCGCTCGTCGGCGACCGGGGCGACCTTCTCGGTGCGCGCGGACCCGACGGTCGCCTCCCTCGGCACACGAAGCGGGGGCGCTCCCTCGGCTCCGGGGTGGTCGCCCGGGGAGGAGCGATGCGCGACGCTCGAGCTCCTGGCCACGGTTCCCGCGCCGTGGCGGTCGCACGACCTCCTCGAGGTCGCCGTAGAACGCACCGACGACGTCGCCAACACCCATGCGGCGGTGAGCTACGACAACAACCGTGCCCAGCAGAAGGTGGACTTCACCGCTCCGGCGACCGTCGTCGACCTCTCCCGCACCGACACGCTCCCCGAGGACATGGCGGGCGGGCCGCCGCAGGCGGCGAGCGTGATCCTGGAGATGCTCGATCGATACTGGGAACGACCCCGCAAGCCGCTCCTGCCCGCGGGCGACCGCCGACCGGCGTGGGTCGTTCAGGTCTTCGTCGGGCCCGGCCTCGTGTTCGAGCCCCCGGAGGGCGGCATCGTCCTCGGCGCCATGACCCCGGAGACCTACGCCGCCTGGGACGGGGCGCGGCCGCTCGTGCCGGGGGATCCGGAGCTGATTCTGGCGGGCGGCGAACTCGCGCCGGTGAACCTCGCGGGCTCGCTCGACGGGTGGCGCGTGATCGAGGTGCCGCCGAGCACGCCGTTCCTGCGATTCGAGGTGCCTTCACTCGGGAAAAGAGTGCCAGTCTCGGTACGGGTCTGGCCACGCCGCGTCGAGGAGACGCCGGACGTCGCGCCCATGTTTCTGCTGCGGGTCGTCTCGCCGTCCAAGATCGACGGGCGTGCCGTCGAGTGGTTCCAGCGACGGGTGAAGCCGATTCGAGGGGGACGGGTAGCGCCTACACGTTGAACCGGAAGTGCACCACGTCCCCGTCCTGCATGACGTATTCCTTCCCCTCGAGCCGGAGGAGCCCCTTCGCCTTGCAGGCGTCCCAGCTTCCCGCCTTGACGAGGTCGTCGTAGCCGACGAGCTCGGCGCGGATGAACCCCTTCTCGATGTCGCTGTGGATGGTCCCGGCGGCGGTGCGGGCGATCGTCCCCCGCCGGATCGTCCAAGCGCGGCACTCGTCCTCGCCCGCGGTGAAGAACGAGATCCGGCCGAGCAGGCGGTACGAGGCGCGGATCATCCGGTCGAGGGCGGGCTCGTGGATCCCCAGCTCGGCGCGGAAGGCGTCGGCGTCGGCGCGCTCGAGCTGCGCGATCTCCGCCTCGATCTTCGCGGAGAGCGCGACGACCTCGGTCTTCGGGCGTTGCGGGTACGCCTCGAGGCCGAAGGCGGAGGCCCCGGCGTCGAGCTTCCCCGCGTCGGCCTCGTCGGCGTTGACGACGACGAGCAGCGGTTTCATCGAGAGGAAGGTGTAGCCGCGCAGGCGCTTCTGCTCGTCCTCGCCGAACTCGAGGTTGCGAAGGGGGGTCTCCGCCTCGAGCGCCTCGAGGCAGCGCCGGACGATCACGAGCTCCTTCTTGTCGTCGTCCTTCCCCGCCTTCTTGACGTTGAGCTCGAGCTTCTCCAGGCGCTTCTCGGCGATCGAGTGGTCGGCGAGGATCAGCTCCATCTCCATCGTCGCGACGTCGCGCGCCGGATCGGGGGCCCCCTCGGTGTGGGGAACCGACTCGTCGCGGAAGCCGCGGACGACGTGCGCGAGGGCGTCGACCGTCCGCAGCTGCTCGAGGGGGAGGTGGTCGGCGGCTTCGCCCTTCTCGACCCCGGCGATGTCCATGTACTCGACGGTCGCGGGGGTGAACTTCTTCGGGAGGTGCATCGCGGCCAGCTTGTCGAGCCGCGGGTCCGGGACCTTCGTCACCCCGAGCTGGACGCCGTCGCGCCCCTGGGGGGCGGCCGACGCCCCGGTGAGCAGGCGGAAGAGGGTGGACTTGCCGGTCAGCGGGAATCCGAACAATCCGATGCGCATGGAGCCTCACGATAGACGACGACGCAATAGACGGCGGGGGCCTTGTGGGTTACTTTTCCCGGCACCTCGGGGTGTGGCGCAGTGGTAGCGCACCTGCTTTGGGAGCAGGCGGTCGTCAGTTCGAATCTGACCACCCCGACCAGCCTCGGTGGTGGTACCTTGAGCGGGCCGAGGTTCGTGCCGCGCCGTTCCACCCCCCGACGACGCTCGAGGGGTTTGCATGCGCCGCCTACCCGCCCTGCTGGTCCTCGCGCTTCTCGCCGTCACGGCCCTCGCCGCCGACCGCGTCCCCAAGCGCCTCGTTCACGTCCGCGTCCCGTCGCCCGACCGGATCGCGGCGCTCGTCGAGGCCGGCTTCGACATCGCCGGCATGAACAAGCGGGACCAGACGGTGGGCGTGGTCGCCACCGACGACGAGATCCGCCGCCTCGAGTCGCTCGGGTTCGGCTTCACCCTCGGCCCGTCGAACGACGACCCGGTGACCATCCAGGCGCTGCAGGACTACACCGACCCCGCCGAGATGGCCG
>DASVAW010000105.1 GCA_036376135.1 Candidatus Polarisedimenticolaceae bacterium
TTCATTCCGCGCTGGAAACGCGCGACGCGGAAGGCCCGGACGCAGCACGCCAGGGGCTCGACGAAGGTGGCCTCTTCGAAGGAGACGGAGTCCGGGATCTTGAACGTGCCGCGCTCGACGTTGGCGGCCGGGAGCCTCACGAATTCGCAGAACCCGCCCGGATCGAACTTCGTCGTGCGCAGCGTGTCGCAGTACGGGTGATGGCCTGCGCGGCAGTACTTGCACGCGTTGCACGGGACGTGGTGCGTCGTGACGATGCGGTCGCCGACCTTGAAGATCTCGACGCCTTCTCCGACCTCCTCGACGACTCCCGCCACTTCGTGGCCGAGCACCAGCGGCGCCTTCGGGAGCCGGTACCACTCCGCGACGTCCGAGCCGCAGATGCCGCTCGCTTCGATCTTCATCAGGAGCTCGCCGGGGCCGATCTTCGGTTTCGGGCGCTCCTCGAGCCGGATGTCGCGGTTGTTGTAGTAGACGGCGGCGCGCATCAGCGGACGGGCTGCGTCTTCTGGCCTTCGTAGAGGTCGAACGCTTCCTTCACCGTCGCACCGCCGTGCACGATCGCCTTCACGGCGCGGATCATCCCGACGGGCGAGTCCGACTGGAAGATGTTGCGCCCCATGTCCACCCCCGCGGCGCCCGCCTGGATGGCGTTGAACGCGAGCTTCAGCGCGTCGAGCTCGGCGATCTTCTTCCCGCCGGCGATCACGACCGGCACCGGCGTCGAGCGGACGATCTCCTCGAAGCCGTCGCAGTAGTAGGTCTTCACGAAGTGCGCGCCGATCTCGGCGCAGATCCGGCACGCCAGGCCGAGGTAGCGGACGTCTCGGACCATGTCCTTCCCGACCGCGGTCACGGCGAGGACCGGGACGCCGTAACGCTCCCCTTCGTCCACGAGCCTGCCGAGGTTGAGGAGGGTCTCGCGCTCCCCTTCCGAGCCGACGAAGACCGAAAGGGTCACGGCGGCGGCGTTGAGGCGCAGGGCGTCCTCGAAGGTGGCCGTGAGCCCTTCGTTCGAAAGCTCGGTGAGGATGCTCGTCCCCCCCGACACGCGCAGCACGATCGGGACGTCGGCCCTCGCCGGGACGCACTGCCGCAGCACCCCGCGGGTGAGCATCAGCGAGTCGGCGTGCGGGAGGAGCGGGACGATCGTCCTCGCCGGCTCCTCGAGGCCGGAGGTCGGGCCGAGGAAATACCCGTGGTCGACGGCGAGCATGACGGTGCGGCCGTCCTCGGGCTTCAGGATGCGCGACAGGCGGTTTTCGAGTCCCCAGTCCACGGCGTGACTCCTTCCGGATTCGGTTCAGGGTCGGAGCCCGGATGGTACCGCCAACTCCGCGGTTCGACAGCGGCCGCCGTTCGCGGCGTGACGGGGGTCAAGCAAGGAATCGGAGCGACCTACCCCCTCACCGTCCACACCGGGGCCTCCGCGCCCCGGATCACGTGGTGGGTGGTCGAGCCGAACAACATCACGTCGAGCGGGTTGCGACCGTGGACTCCGAGGACGATCAGGTCCGCACGCAGATCCTTGGCGACCTCCAGGAGCTTCTGCCAGGACTTCCCCTCGACGACGACGGTCGACGGCCTGCACCAGTCCTTGGCCCCTTCCGGAACGACCTTCTTCAGCTGCTCCTGCAGGTCGACCTCCAGGACCTCGCGGTAACGCTTCACGTCGAACCCCTGCGCCTCGAGCTGGAACGGCGGGAGCCCTTCCATCGCGTGCAGGAGCGTCAGCTGCGCGCACCCGTCCTGCGCGATCGACAAGGCGACCTCCACCGCCCGGAGCGACGACGGCGAGAAGTCCACGCCGCACAGGATCCGCTCGAACGGGGGGCGCCCCTCGGCGACCTTCGGAAGCGTCTTCTGCGAGACGGTCATCACCGGCACCGTGGACTTGCGCAGGACCTTCTCGGTGACCGAGCCCAGGACCCAGCGCTCGAAGCCGCTGCGGCCGTGCGTCCCCATCACGATGAGATCGCACGCCGTCTCGGCGGCCACCTTGAGGATCTGCTCGACGGGGCTCCCCTCGGCGTACTCCGTGTCGGAGCGGATCCCCGCCCGCGTCAGCGGGACGAGCAGCTTGCCGAGCTCCTCCTGGATCGCGTTCCGGGAGGCCTGCGGCATCGGCACCGGGCCGACCGCGACGGGCATCGCCTCCACCCCGGCGAGCGCCGGCTGCACGTGAAGGGCGACGACCTCGGCGTCGTACCACTTCGCCAGGGCCGCGGCGTGGTCGAGCGCCCGCTGGGAGAAGTCCGAGAAGTCGTGCGGACAGAGGATTCTCTGGATGCGGGTCATAGGAGCACCTCCTCCAGCGGACGACGGGGCGTGGGTGCGCGCTCCGACTCCGCGAACCCGAGACGGAAAGGTTGAAGCGGGATCGCGCCCGGCCCGGGGAGCAACGCGGCGAGGGCGTCGCGCGTCGCCTGGACCTGGACGATCGGGCTGACGGGCTGCAGGGACAACCCGTGCATCGTGGCGACGAGGTAGAGCCGCTCGAAGACGCGGCCGGCGCGCACCAGGGTCGCGCGGTCCCGGCGGCGCGCCCACAACACGCCGAACACCGGCGAGCTCGCGAGGATCCGCGCGTCGCGGCGCGCCGCGGCGCGACCGACGTCGAGATAGGTGATCGCCATCTGCTCGAGCTTGGCGAGCAGCCACGGCGTGCCGAACGCCCCCTGGCCGATCCAGTACCCGAGCTCCTCCCGGAAGGCGCGGTCGGCGAACTGCTCCGCCTCCGCGCGGGCGAGCAGCTCCTGCGCGGCGATGCGAACGTCGGCATCGGAGGTCAGGAGGAGCTGGATCTCGGGGTCCTCGCAGGCGCGGCGCAGCCGCTCGAGGGTCTGCTGCGGGACCGGGGTCGCGTCGTAGGGGCGGTGGTTGGTGCGACGAAGGCGGATGGCGTCGAACAGCTCGAGCCCGCGAAGCTGCGAGGCGCGCCCTCCGGGGTGGAGGGTCACCGTCACCGCGGCACCGTCGTGCTCCTCCGGCTCCGGGTATCGGACCAGGTGGCCGAAGCCGAAGTACTCCCCCGCGACGATCAGGTTCTCGAGGGCGCACCCGAGGCTCAGGTGCAGCTCCCGGCGCTCCGGGTCGCAGACCTTCAGCCATCGGTGCTCGTCGCCGTAGATCCGGATCGTGCCGTCGCGGACGTGGAAGAGCCACGGCTGGGAATTGTGGCTGGACGGGGCGAGCACGGCCCAGCGCAGCAGGAACTTCGCCTTGCGCTCCAGAGGCGCACTCGGAGACCAATCCGCCGGGCTGACGGACCAAGGGGTGATCCGCGCGTCCCAACCCTCCACGGGAATTCCTCCCCGGGGCCGGTGCCTGAACTCAAGATACCGCCGGGAAGCGGGATCGGCTCGCGATCTTCGACGCGCAATCCGCTCGCCACCCCCCGGGCACGGGCGAAACCGTTGCGCCGGAACGGGGGTGGGCGTCGGGATCGGCGCCGCGATTCGTGGCCCGCGCATTGCAGAACCCACATGGACGCCCCTTTTTCCGCCGAGGGAGGCCCCTGTGTCTCAGTCCCGCTGGATCACGATCGACGGCAACGAAGCCGCCGCCTCGGTCGCCTACCGCGCGAGCGAGGTCATCGCCGTCTACCCCATCACCCCCTCCTCCACGATGGGTGAGCTCTCCGACGAGTGGTCCGCCAAGGGGATGCCCAACCTCTGGGGGACCGTCCCGAAGGTGGCCGAAATGCAGTCGGAGGGGGGCGCGGCCGGCGCGATCCACGGCGCGCTCCAGGCGGGGGCGCTCGCGACGACCTTCACGGCCTCGCAGGGCCTGCTCCTGATGATCCCGAACCTGTACAAGATCGCCGGGGAGCTGACCCCCTTCGTGCTGCACGTCGCGGCGCGGGCGGTGGCGACCCACGCGCTCTCGATCTTCGGCGACCACTCCGACGTGATGGCCTGCCGGCAGACCGGCCTCGCGATGCTCGCGGGGGGATCGGTGCAGGAGGCCCACGACATGGCGGCGATCGCCCACGCGGCGACGCTGCGCTCGCGGGTGCCGTTCCTGCACTTCTTCGACGGCTTCCGGACCTCGCACGAGGTCGCGAAGATCGTCGAGCTCGACGACGCGACGCTGCGCGCGATCCTCGACGAGGACCGCGTACGCGACCACCGCGCGCGGGCGCTGACCCCCGACCGGCCGGTCGTGCGCGGCACGGCGCAGAACCCCGACGTCTTCTTCCAGGCGCGCGAGGCGGCGAACCCGTTCTACCTCGCCTGCCCCGCGATCGTGCGGGAGACGATGGAGCAGTTCGCGGAGCGGACGGGGCGGAAGTACCGGCTGTTCGACTACGTCGGCCACCCCTCGGCCGAGCGCGTGATCGTGATGATGGGAAGCGGCGCCGAGGCGGCGCACGAGGCGGTCGAGCGGCTCGCCGCGTCCGGCGAGCGCGTCGGGCTCGTGAAGGTGCGCCTCTACCGGCCGTTCTCGATCGAGGACTTCGTCGAGGCGCTGCCGGTCACGGTGAAGGGGATCGCGGTCCTCGACCGCTGCAAGGAGCCGGGCTCGGTCGGCGAGCCGCTCTACCTCGACGTGGTGGCGGCGCTGCGCGAGGCGATCGACGGGCGGACGGCCGCGTTCCTGGAGACCCCGAAAGTCGTCGGCGGGCGGTACGGACTCGCCTCGAAGGAATTCGATCCCGCGATGGCGAAGGCGGCGCTGGACAACCTCGACACGGCGACGCCGCGCAACCACTTCACCCTCGGGATCGTGGACGACGTCACGCACGGCTCGCTCCCCGTCGACGCGTCGTTCCGCGTGGAGCGCGAGGGGAGGGTCGAGGCGGTCTTCTACGGCCTGGGCGCCGACGGCACGGTCGGGGCGAACAAGAACTCGATCAAGATCATCGGCGAGGAGACCGAGCACTTCGCGCAGGGGTACTTCGTCTACGACTCGAAGAAGTCGGGGGCGACGACGGTTTCGCACCTGCGGTTCGGTCCCGGCCCGATCCGCTCGACCTATCTCGTGAAGAAGGCGAGCTTCGTCGCCTGCCACCAGTTCGGGTTCCTCGAGAAGCTCGACGTCCTGGAGACGGCGGCGCCCGGGGCGACCTTCCTGCTCAACAGCCCCTACGGTCCCGACACGGTGTGGGCGCACCTCCCCCTCGAGGTCCAGCAGGAGATCGTCGGCCGCCGCCTGAAGTTCTGGGTCGTCGACGCCGCGCAGGTCGCGAAGGACGCCGGGATGCCGGGGCGCATCAACGTCGTGATGCAGGCCTGCTTCTTCGCGCTCTCCGGCGTGCTCCCGCGCGAGGAGGCGATCCGCGAGATCAAGGCGTCGATCCAGAAGGCCTACGGCAAACGCGGCGCGGAGGTCGTGCAGCGCAACTTCACCGCCGTCGACCGGTCCCTCGAGCACCTGCGCGAGGTCCCGGTGCCCGCGGTCGTGAGCGCGAAGTTCGGGCGTCCGCCCGCCGTCTCCGAGGAGGCCCCCGACTTCGTGAAGCGGGTGACCGCCGTGATGCTCCAGGGGAAAGGCGACCTCCTCCCCGTCAGCGCCTTCCCCCCCGACGGCACCTGGCCGATCGGCACCGCGCGGTGGGAGAAGCGGGCGATCGCCGCCGAGATCCCGGTGTGGGACCCGGCGGTGTGCATCCAGTGCAACAAGTGCGTGCTGATGTGCCCGCACGCCGCGATCCGCGCGAAGGTCTACCCCGGCGACGCCGCGACCGACGCGCCGGCGACTTTCAAGGGGACGGCGTTCAAGGGGAACGAGTATCCCGACCACCGCTACACGATCCAGGTCGCGGGGGAGGACTGCACCGGCTGCCAGCTGTGCTTCACCGTCTGCCCGGCGAAGGACAAGTCGAACCCGCGCCACAAGGCGCTGGAGATGACCCCGTACGCGCCGGAGCTGCGCGAGGCCGAGCGCGCGAACTACGACTTCTTCCTCGACCTCCCCGATCCCGACCGCGAGACCGTGCGCACCGACGTGAAGGGGTCGCAGTTCCTGCTCCCGCTGTTCGAGTACTCCGGGGCGTGCGCCGGATGCGGCGAGACGCCGTACGTGAAGCTGCTCTCGCAGCTGTTCGGCGACCGGCTGCTGATCGCCAACGCGACGGGGTGCTCGTCGATCTACGGCGGAAACCTGCCGACGACGCCGTACACGGTCGGCCCCGACGGGCGCGGCCCGGCCTGGTCCAACTCGCTGTTCGAGGACAACGCGGAGTTCGGGTTCGGCATGCGCCTGGGGGTGGACAGCCACCTCCGGCAGGCACGCGCGCTCGTCCGGCGCCTCGCGCCGCAGCTCGCCGGCACGCTCGTCGAGGGGCTGCTCGCCGAGACCCCGCGCAACGAGACGACGATCCGCGAGCAGCGCGCGCGGGTCGAAGCGCTCAAGGCGGCGCTCGGGAAGGTCGAAGGCGGCGAGGCGGCGCACCTGCTCTCCCTCGCCGACTACCTCGTTCCCAAGAGCGTCTGGCTCGTGGGCGGCGACGGCTGGGCGTACGACATCGGCTTCGGCGGGCTCGACCACGTGCTCGCGCAGCAGCTCGACGTGAACGTGCTCGTCCTCGACACCGAGGTCTACTCGAACACCGGCGGCCAGGCGTCGAAGGCGACGCCGCTTGGCGCCTCGGCGAAGTTCGCGGTCCTCGGGAAGGAGACGGCGGCCAAGGACCTCGGGATGCTCGCGATGAGCTACGGGAACGTCTACGTCGCGCGCGTGGCCATCGGGGCCCGCGACGTGCAGACGGTCAAGGCGTTCCAGGAGGCGGAGAGCTGGCACGGGCCGTCGCTGATCCTCGCGTATTCGTCGTGCATCGCGCACGGGTACGACATGGCGGCGTCGCCGCAGCAGCAGAAGCTCGCGGTCGACTCCGGATTCTGGCCGCTTTACCGCTACGACCCGCGGCGGGTCGCCGGGGGAGAGCCTCCGCTGCAGCTCGACTCCCCCGCTCCGAAGATCCCGCTCAAGGAGTTCATGCGCAACGAGACGCGGTTCCGCGTCGTCGAGAAGACCGACCCCGAGCGGTTCAAGCGCGCCCTCGTCGACGCGCAGCGGTCGGTGTCGCAACGCTTCGCGGTCTACCAGCAGCTGGCCGGGGTGACGATCCCCAACGTGCCGTCGGAGGAGTAGGGAGCCATGGACCTTTCCACCCGTTATCTCGGCTTCGACCTCCCCCACCCGTTCATGCCCGGGGCCTCGCCCCTGGTGGACGACCTCGACACGGTGAAGCGGCTCGAGGACGCCGGGGCCGCGGCGATCGTGCTGCACTCGCTGTTCGAGGAGCAGATCACCCGCGAGCAGGTCTCGACGTTCCTCGGGACCGAGGCCCACGCGGAGTCGTTTCCCGAGGCGCTCAGCTACATGCCCGACCCGGAGTCGTTCCGGTTCGGCCCGGAGGCCTACCTCGAGCTCGTCCGCCGCGTGAAGGACGCGGTGCGCGTGCCGGTGATCGCCTCGCTCAACGGAACGACGATCGGCGGGTGGCTGCGCCACGCCGAGCTCCTGCAGCAGGCGGGGGCGGACGCCCTCGAGCTCAACGTGTACCAGCTCGCGACCGACCCTCACGAGTCGGCGACGCACGTGGAGGAGACCAGCTTCGACATGGTGCGGGCGGTGAAGGCGAAGCTCGGGATCCCGATCGCGATCAAGCTCTCCCCGTTCTACACCTCGCTCGCGCACTTCGCGGCGGGGCTCGAGACGGCGGGGGCCGACGGGCTCGTGTTGTTCAACCGTTTCTACCAGCCCGACATCGACGTCGAGAACCTGACCACGACGCCGGCGCTGCGCCTGTCCGACCGGTCGGAGCTGCTGCTGCGCCTGCGATGGCTGGCGATCCTCTCGTCCCAGCGCCGGTGCGACTTCGCCGTCTCGGGGGGCGTGCAGAACGCGGTGGACGCGATCAAGTCGGTCATGGCCGGCGCGCGCGCGGTGCAGGTCGTCTCCGCGCTGCTGCGCAACGGTCCCGAGTACATCCACCTGCTGCGCAACGACATGGCCTCTTGGCTCGAGCAGCACGAATACGACTCGCTCAAGCAGGCGCAGGGCTCGATGAACCTCGCGGGCTGCCCGGACCCCAAGGCCTACGAGCGCGCGAACTACATGCTGGTGCTGCAGAGTTGGAGGGAGTAGGAAAGAACGGGAACAGTCCCTATTGATCGGAATCGTTTAATAGGGGCTGTCCCCGTTTTTCGCTACCCCGTGAACTTGTACCCCATCCGGTGCAGGGTCACGATCCACTTCGGGTCGTCGGGGCTGTCCTCGACCTTCTTGCGCAGCTTCGCCACGTGCATGTCCACGGTGCGCGTGAGCGGGGTGCTCTCGTACCCCCAGACCGCGTCGAGCAGCTGGTCGCGCGTGACGCATTCGCCGCGGTGCTCGATGAAGTACTGCAGCAACCGGAACTCGCGCGCCGACAGCTCGACGGGCTCGGGGCCCTTGTGGACCTCGGCCTTCTTGAAGTCGACGACGACGTCCCCGAAGCGGTAACCCTCGAGGGTCGCGGTTTTACCCGAAGCGCGACGGAGCACCGCCTCCACGCGGGCCGCCAGCTCCATGAACCCGAAGGGCTTCGTGACGTAGTCGTCGGCGCCGAGCTTGAGGCCGAGGACCTTGTCGATCTCCTGACCGCGCGCGGTGAGCATGACGATCGGCACGGGATTCCCGGCCGCGCGCAGCTGCTTGCAGACGTCGAGGCCGCTCATCTTCGGGAGCATCACGTCGAGGATCACGACGTCGGGGGCGCCCTCGGTCGCGAGCTTCAGCCCCTCCGCGCCGTCCTTTCCGTGCACCACGGTGTGCCCCTCGAACGCGAAGCCGTCCTTGAGGGCCGCGGCCATCGCCTCGTCGTCCTCGACGATCAGCACCTTCGCCATGTCGCCTACTCCTTTCTCGTCCGCTCGGGCTCGAGGGGAAGCCGGATCGTGAACGTGCTTCCGCCGCCGGGCTCGCTGTCCACGTGCACGCTGCCGCCGTGGGCCTCGACGACGTGCCGGGTGATCGAAAGGCCGAGGCCGCTCCCCTTCACGTCGTGCACGAGGCCGGTGCCGACGCGGTGGAAACGGTCGAAGACGTGCCGCTGCTCTTCGCGCGGGATGCCGATCCCGTGGTCCTGGACCTCGATCCACGCGTCGTCGAACCGGCGGCGAAGGCGGACCTCGATCGTGCGCGCGTCGCCGGAGTACTTCACGGCGTTGTCGAGAAGATTGTGCACCGCCTGGCCGATCGCGTCGCCGTCGAGCTGCATCTCGGGGAGCTCCCGCTCGGGACCCTCGTAGCGGACCTCGAACCCCTCGCCGCGCAGGCGGACGCGGAACGTCTCGACGACCGCCTCGACGAGCTCCTCGAGCCGGCCCGGCGAGAAGCGGTAGGTCTTCCTTCCCGATTCGATGCGCGAGAAATCGAGGATGTTGTCGATGAGCCGCGACAGCCGGCGGCTCTCCGTCTCGATGTACGTGCCGTATTCGCGGATCTTCGCCTCGTCGGTCACGCGGCCGCTCTTGAGAAGCTCCGCGAAGACGCGGATCGAGGCGACGGGCGTCCGCAGCTCGTGGGAGACGTTCGAGACGAAGTCGGACTTCATCTCGGACAGGCGCACGGCCCGCCCGGCCGCCCCCAGCGCGAGGAACAGCCCCGCGGTCATCGCCCCGGCGAGGATCAGGCTCAGCGCGACGTTGATCAGGAAGCCCGTCCGCGCCATCTGCGCGGAGGTCGCGCGGCGGGCGTGCACGCCGACGGTCCAGTCCTGGAAGACCATCGAGAACTTCGACGTCGCGACGTCCTTCGCGTCGTCGTCGGCCCCGTGACGGAACAGGATCGCGCCGCGATCGTCGCGCACGGTGACCACGAGATCCTTCGGCCCGATGCCGGGGAAATACTCGGGGGCGTACTTTCGCGCGGCCTTGGGGAGGAACACCTTCACGAACCAGGTCGGGTCGACGACGAGTCCCGCGACGCCGACCACGCGCAGCCGCTCGTCGAGGATCGGTCGGAAGATCAGCCGCACCTCGGGGTTGCGCTCGTCGACCGTCATCCCCGCGTTCGTGACGGGAGTCCCGTTGGCGCTCACCATCATCCACGGCGTCACCGCGAGGATCATCGCGAGCGATTCGTCCGAGGCGGGCGGAGTCTCGAGCGCCCCCGACTCCGGCGCGAAGACGAGGAAGTTCCCCGTGCGCACGCGCGTGAAGTCGGCGAGGAACATCCGCCGGGCCCCTTCGACCCGGCGCTCGCTCCAGAAGGTCGCGACCTGCTCGAGCCCCTGGTCGGTGAACATCCGGGACGGCAGGTCGAGCGCGCGTTCCGCGGCGTCCTTCCAGTAACGCTCCGACGACTCGGCGACCGCGTCGAGGTAGTTGCCGAGGGCGGCCTCGTGGGCGAGCGCGGACATCCGCTCGAGGCGCGAGAGCCAGAAGAACTGCACGACCAGCAGGGCGACGAGGGGGACGAACACCGCCGCGAGGGCGATCCCGAGCTTCCGGCGGGAGGTGCCCGTTCCCTTCGCGGTCTCTTCCACGCGGCAAGGATATCGTCGGGGGCTCGGGCGACGCGATGCGCTTTACGCCTCCATTACAACCGAGACGAGTTTTTACCCCCGAGCCGGCGACGTTTACGGCCCTTCCGCGTAATCCTCCTCACGAAAGGGAGGACGCCCGATGCGCCGCCGCTTCATGATCAAGTTGGTTCTCGCGCTCGTCAGTTTCGTGCCGGACGTCGTCTCGTTCGTCGTCGACCACGTTCCGCAGGACGGGGCCGAGGCTTCACCCGTGCGCGCTTCCGACGGGTGCGGCGGCACGCCGGCCTCGGAGGTCGAGCCGGCGCACCGGTGAGGACTCGACCGCTGCCTCCCGCACGGCACACGTTTTGCTGGGATTCCGGGCGGAGGTCGATGTGTCGAAGGTGCTCCTGGTCGACGGGGACCGGGTGTGGTCGTCGTTCTGCGAAGCGGAGCTTCGCCGCGACGGTCACGAGGTCCTGATCGCCCGGGACGGATCCGAGGCGCTCGAGGAGTTCGCGTCGCGCACCCCCGACGTCGTCGTGACCGAGATCCGACTCGCCGGAATCGACGGGCTCGACCTCATGGCCCGGATCCTCGATCGCTCTCCGCGGACCCCCGTGATCCTGCACACCACTCACGCGGCCTACCGGGACAACTTCATGAGCTGGTTGGCCGACGCCTATCTCCTCAAGTCGCTCGACTCGGCTCCACTCCGTACGAAGGTGCGCGAGCTCCTCATTGCTAGAGGAATTGGGATCTCCAACCCCTCGCCGGCCAGCCACTGACCCCTCAGACCCGGGTCGACTTGACCCATGTAATGTTTTCGCAGTGCGTCACGGCAGTTTCGCCACTTTACTTTTGACATCGCAACTATAGACTCAAGCCACCCCGCATCCTCTCGGCTGGACTTGGGAGGTAGCCATGGCGAACGTGCTGGTGATCGACGCCCACCCGGAGTGGAGAAGTCGGATCGCCGCGGTCCTCGAGGAGGACGGACACACCGCCCGGATGGCTCGCGACGGGGTTCAGGGGTTGCAGGAGGCGGCCACGAGCCTCCCCGATCTCGTCGTCATGGACGTGCGCCTCCCCGCGATGGACGGCCTGGACGTGATGTCGCGCCTGCTCGACCGCTACCGGAAGCTGCCGATCGTGCTCCACACCGATTGCGTCGCGACCCGGGACAATTTCATGAGCTGGTGCGCCGACGCCTTCATCGCCAAGGAGCCCCAGCTGCTGGAGCTGCGCCGGACCGTGCACGACCTCGTCGGCCAGCCGGGTTAGTCCTCGACGGCCTCGCCCCCGCGGACCACGACCGAGACCCCCTCGGCGCGGTATTGCTTGATCTTGTACTGGATCGTCCGCGGGCTGATGCCCAGGATCGCCGCCGCGCGGCTCGTCGAGCCCCCCACCGCCTCGAGCGTCCGCAGGATGGCGTCGCGCTCGATCGCCTCGAGGGTCGCGCCGGGGACGCTGGGACCGGAATCGGAGCGGACCGGCGCGGCGGGGGACGGAAGGCTGGGGAAGAGGCTGACGCCCAGCGTCTCCTCGCGCGCCAGGATCACCGCGCGCTCGATCGCGTGCTCGAGCTCGCGGACGTTCCCCTGCCACTGGTGCCCGCAGATCGCGGCGAGCGCCTCCTCGTCCACCCCGGCGACGCGCTTGCCGTTGGCCGTCGCGAACTTGCGGGTGAAGTAGTCGACCAGCAGCGGGATGTCGAGGGTGCGCTCGCGCAGCGGCGGCATCCGCACCTCGATCACGTTGAGGCGGTAGTAGAGGTCCTCGCGGAACTTCCCCTCGCGGATGAGCACCGGCAGCTCGCGGTGCGTCGCCGCGAGAACGCGCACGTCCACCGTGAGGGTGCGGTTCCCGCCGAGCCGCTCGAACTGGCGCTCCTGGAGGAAACGCAGGAGCTTCACCTGCATCCCGAGGGGGACGTCGCCGATCTCGTCGAGGAAGACGGTGCCGCCGGCGGCGATCTCGAAACGTCCCGCGCGGCGGGACAGCGCGCCGGTGAACGCTCCCCGCTCGTGGCCGAACAGCTCGGATTCCAGGAGGGTCTCGGGGAGCGCGGCGCAAGAGACCTTGATGAACGGCGCGTCGCGACGCGGGGAGCGCTGGTGGATCGCCTGCGCGATCAGCTCCTTGCCGGTCCCCGACTCGCCGGTGATCAGGATCGACGCCTGCGACGGCGCGACCTGCTCGACGAGGCGGAAGATCTCGAGCATCTGGGGCGAGCGGCCGACGATGTTCTCGAAGCGGTACTTGTCGTCGAGGCGCTCGCGCAGGATGCGCGTCTCCGCGACGAGTTTGCGCTTCTGGAGGATCCTCTCGATCAGGTGCTCGAGCTCCTCGACGTCGATGGGCTTGGTGAGGTAGTCCTCGGCTCCCTCCCGCAGCGCCTCGACGGCCGACCGGATCGTCCCGAAGGCGGTCATGATCACGACCCCCACGTCCGGATAGGCCTTGCGCATCCGCTGGAGGAGCTCGTTCCCGTCCATCGCGGGCATGCGCAGGTCGGTGAGGAGGATGTCGGGCGACTCCTCGGCCGCGACGCGAAGCGCCTCCTGCCCGTCGGGGGCGGTGAACACCTCGTACCTGTCCTCGGAGAGGATCTTCGCCAGGCTCTCGCGGGCGGTCGCTTCATCGTCCGCGATCAGGATCTTGCCGCGTCGGGTCTCCATCAGGGCACCTTCAGCGCCACGGTGAAGGTCGTTCCCTTCCCGGGCACGCTCTCGTAGGTCAGGCTCCCGCCGTGGGCCTCCACGATCCGCTTCGCGATCGGTAGGCCCAGGCCGGTGCCGTCCGCCTTGGTCGTCACGAACAGGTCGAACACGTCCACGCCCGGAGGAATCCCGACGCCGCTGTCCGAGACGCGCATCGCCACCACGCCGTCGTCGAGCGCGCTCGCGACGCGCAGCCGGCCCCCGTGGGGCATCGCCTCGATGGCGTTCCGGACGAGGTTGATCAGCACCTGCTTCAGCTTCTCCCGGTCGATCGGGACCTCGACGGCCGTCCCCGCATAGGTTTCGCGCACGTCGACGCCCCGCTCCCGCGCATAGGGTGCCATGAGCATCATCGTGTCGCGCAGCGCGTCCTCGGGATTCCCTTGCCGGAGCGCCAGGCGATCGACCGAGCTGAGCGAGAGCGATTCCTGCACGAGCCCGTCGAGCCGGACGATCTCGTTTCGCGCGGTGGCCACGAGGCCGCTCATGTCCCGGCGCTCGTTCTCGCCGAGCTTGGCCAGCCGCCGCTCGAGGAGGACGAGCTGGAGGTTGATCGAGTTGAGCGGGTTCCGGACCTCGTGGGCGAGCTGCGCGGCGAGGGTGCCGATCGCGGCGAGGCGCTCGTTGCGCATCATCCCCTCCTGGGCCCGCTGGAGCGCCTCGAGGCTCAGCTGCGCCTCGCGGAAGAGGGAGGCGTTGTCGATCGCGAGCGCCGCCTGGCGGCCGAGGGCGTCGGCGAGGTCGACCTGGTCGAGGCTCCACGCCCCGGGTTCCCGTCGCGACGCGAGCAACACGCCCACCGCCTGGCCGTGCGCGCGCAGCGGCACGACGAGCGCCCCGCCCACCTCCTCCGCCGCCGCCCTCGCCGCGTCCACGCGCGGGTCGAAGGCGGTGTCGGGGATCGCGAACACGAGGCCGGCGCGCAGCACCTCGTCCGGCGCCTTCAGCCCGAGCGCGTCGGGGCCGCGGAAATCCCCCACGCCGAATCCGGAGAAGGGCGGGCCGGCGAGGTGCGCGAACCGGTACCGCTCGTCCTCGCCCCCGAGGAAGATCGCGCAGCGATGGGCGCCGAGCAGGTCGCGCGCGTAGGTGCCGACCGCGCCGAGGATCTCCCCCGCGTCGAGGCTGCCGCCGATCGCGCGGGCGAGGGTCGCCAGCGCCTGCGCCTCGGCGTTGCGCCTGCGCTCGAGGCGGGTCGTCCGCGACTTGTCCACGGCGAGGCAGATCTGCTTCCCGGCGGCCTCGAGGAACTGCAGCTCGCGTCGCGTGAAGACCGAGGCGGGCCGGTTCGCCAGGTTCAGGACTCCGAGCACGCCGCGCTCGAACTTCAGCGGGATGCACGCGTGCGTCATCGTCGCGTCGCCGGGGACCATCCACGGGAGGCGCGGGCATTCGAGGGTGTTGCGCGCGAGGGCGAGCCGGCCGCTGTCGAAGACGTCCTGACAGAGGCAGGTCCCGATCCCCTCGCTCTTGCAGCGCCTCTCGTATTCGCGGTCGAGGCCGTGCGCGGCGGCGAGCTCGAGCCGGCCGCCGCGCTCCTCCCCCCAGAAGATCCACCCCGCGCGAAGCCCCAGGCGGTCGAGGAGCAGCTCGAGCCCCGCCTGCAGGATCGGCTCGTCGCCGTCGACGGACCCGAGGCGCACGGCGAGCTCGCGCAGGATGTCGAGCTCGAGGTTGCGCTGCGCGAGCAGCTCGCGCTGATCGCGGCTCTCGAGGATCGCCTTCGACGCGCGCAGCGCCCCCGCGATCACGCGGACCGCCGCGCGCGCGAAGGCGCGGGCGGCGTCGTCCCACGGGTACGGCCGGTCGAGCAGGAGCACGCCGATCGGCTCGACGTCGCCGGGGAGCAGGAGCGCGATCCGGCCGATGCTCCCCTCGGGGGCGGACCACTCGACGACGGGCTCCCCCGACTCGATCGCCTCCCTCGCGGCGGAATCGAGGATGCGGCACCGTTCGGGATGCCAGAGCGCGGCGCGAACGATCGAGTTCCCCTCGCGCAGCGACAGCAGCCCCGACTCGGCGCCGAGGGCGGCGCCGGTCACGGCGATTCCCTGCTCGCAGATCTCCGTCCGCCCCGCGGGGGCGGCGGTGAGTCGGACGAGCTCCCCCAGGCGGTTCAGACCGGCCTCGGGGTCGAATCGGCGTGCCTGCATCACCGGAGCGTAGAAACGCCCGGCGGGTCCGTCAAGGGAACGGGCTCAGGCGGCGGTCGAAGCCTTGACGATCTCGACGTTGCAGGGCGCGTGGCTGACCAGGGCGTGGCTGACGCTTCCGAGCAGGAACCGCTCGAGGGGGGTCTTGCCGTGGGAGCCCGCGACGACGAGGTCGGGTTTCCACTCCCGGATCGCCGCGAGCAGGGCGCTCTTGGCATCGCCGTCCCGGAGCTCGTAACTCGACTTCAGCTCCGCCCTGCCGGCAAACCGCTCCAGGGCCCGCTGGATCTGGCGGTAGGCCTCTTCGCGGAGCTCGGCCCCCAGGCGCTCGCCGAAGGTCGCGAGCCCTTCGATCCCTCCGACCGAGGGGGCGTAGGCCGGCCGCTCCACCGCGGTGACGATCCGCACCTCCGTCCCCGCGGGCCAGGGCCGCTGCAGCACTTCCTCGAGCGCGGCTTCCGCGCATCGCGATCCGTCATACGCCAGCAGGATCTTCATGGCGCCCCCAAGGGTCTCGGACGGATTCGCAGCCCCCGTGCCAGCGCGAACCGCGGCAAGCTCCCGTTTGGGGTGGGTCGTCCGGGGGTTTGGGGTGCCGGGAACGCAGATTCTGCGGACGGGCGCCGGAGGGGGGTCCGGGCGGATATAAAAATGCGCGGCCCGGCAGGCTCGCCGCCGGGGCCGCGCATGGGGACGGGCGGGGTTACTTTGCGGTCGCCCGCTGGAGCTCGTCGTCGATGACGTCCTTGAAGTCTTCGAAGGGCCGGGCGCCCACGATCATCCGGCCGTTCACGAAGAACGCCGGGGTGCCGGTCACGCCGACCGCCGCGCCGGCCTGGAAATCGGCCTGGATCGCGGCCTCGTACTTCTTGGAGGCGGTGCAGGCGTCGAAGGCGGCCATGTCCAGGGACAGATCGGTCGCGCGCTTGCCGAGGTCGGCGTCGCTGAGATCGCCGTTCACCTCCATCAGGTTCGCGTGGTACTCCCAGAACTTGTTCTGCTCGGCGGCGCAACGCGCGGCGACCGAGGCCGGAACGGCCCGGGGGTGGAAGTTCAGGGGGTAGTCGCGGAAGACGAACCGGACCTTGTCCCCGTACTCCTTCAGGACGCGCTCGACCGTCGGGTGGGCGCGGCGGCAGAACGGGCACTGGTAGTCCGAGTACTCCACGATCGTCACCGGCGCCGTCGCCGGTCCCTTCGCGAACGCGGTCGCCGGGATCTGCATCGACTGCGGGATGCGAATCGGCTCGAGCATCGTCTTGACGGGGGTCTTGGCGACGAGCTCGTTGAGGAACTCGCCGCGGCGCTGCGCGGCCTTCTGGTTGCGGAGGGTGCGCTCGATGTCCCCCGCCGCGTCTTCGCGGGTACGGCCACCCATGCGCGACTTGTTCTGCTCGTAGAACCGGTCCATCTCCTCCTTGGTGGGAGCGACCGTCTTGTCCTCGATCTCGGCCTTGAGCAGGTCGGGAAGGTTGACCGATCGGGCGGCCGCCTCCATCTCGAGGAGCTTCTGCTGGACGAGACCGTCGAGCACCTGCTCCTTGATCTCGTACTCCTGCTGCCGGACCTTCATCAACTGGCTGGACGCGGCCTGATTGAGCTCGTCCTCGGTGATCGTCGCGCTCCCGATGGTGGCGACGACCTTCGAGGCCGGCGCGGCCGGGGCGGCCGCGGCGTCCTGCTTCTTTTCCTTCTTGGCGTACGCCGGAACCGCGATCACGCCCGCGAGCGCGACGGCGGCCAGCACGTGGCGAACCTTCATCTTCGATCTCCGTGCCCGGTGACCCCGGGGTGTATCGACCCGCGAATCCGCGGAACTATACCGTCTTCGCTACACTGCCGCCCGTGCCTCCTTCGGTAACCGTCGTCGGCGGCGGCCTCGCGGGAAGCGAGGCGGCCTGGCAGCTCGCCCGAAGGGGGATCTCCGTCCGCCTCTACGAAATGCGCCCGGTCCGGCCCACGCCGGCCCATCGGACGGACCGCCTGGCCGAGCTCGTCTGCTCCAACTCCCTCAAATCGCTCGAGCTGTCGACCCCCCACGGCCTCCTCAAGGAGGAGATGGCGCGCCTGGGGTCCCTGATCCTCGAATGCGCGCGGGCGACCCGGGTCCCGGCGGGAGCGGCGCTCGCGGTCGACCGGGAGGCCTTCTCCGAGGCGGTGACCCGGGCGATCGCGCAAGAGCCCGGGATCGAGGTCGTGCGCGAGGAGGTGGAGGAGATCCCCGGCTCGGGGATCGTGATCCTCGCGGTCGGACCCCTCGTCTCCGAGAAGCTCGCCGCGTCGATCGCGCGCTTCACCGGGCAGGACTACCTGTATTTCTTCGACGCGATCGCACCGGTGGTGGAGTCCGACTCCGTCGACCGCTCGATCGTCTTCTCCGCGTCGCGTTGGGGGAAGGGCGAGGGCTCGGACTACCTCAACTGCCCGATGACCCGGGAGGAGTACGCGCGGTTCATCGCCGAGCTGCTCGCCGGCGAGAAGGCTCCGCTCCACGAGTTCGATGCGACGCCGTTCTTCGAGGGGTGCCTTCCGATCGAGGAGATGGCGCGCCGCGGGCTCGACACGCTGCGTTTCGGCCCGATGAAGCCGGTCGGCCTGCGGGACCCGCGCACGGGGGAGCGCCCGTGGGCGGTCGTGCAGCTGCGCCAGGACAACCTCGCGGCGGAGCACTGGTCGATGGTCGGCTTCCAGACGCAGCTGCGCTGGCCCGAGCAGCAGCGGATCTTCCGGACGATCCCGGGGCTCGCGGCGGCGGAGTTCGTGCGTCTCGGCCAGATCCACCGCAATTGCTACATCAACGCGCCGAAGGTCCTGGAGCCGACGCTTCAGGCGCGTTCGCGCCCCGGCCTTTTCTTCGCGGGACAGATCTCCGGGGTCGAGGGGTACACCGAGTCGGCGGCGACCGGACTTCTCGCCGGAATGAACGCCGCGCGCCTCGCGCGGGGCGAGCGGCCGGTCGCCCTTCCGGAGGCGACGATGCTCGGCGGGCTCGCCGCCTACATCGCGCGCGCGGAGGAAAAGGGGTACCAGCCGCAGAACGCCGCGTTCGGCCTCCTCCCCGACCCGCCGAACCCGCCGCGCAAGAAGAAGGAACGGCGCGAGGCGCGGTCGGCCCACGCGTTGAAGGCGCTCGACGCCTGGCTTGCGGAAGCGCGATGAAGGGGATCGCGTCGTCGCCCTACTTCGAGGCGGTGGATCGGTTCCTCGCCTACCTGCGCGATCAGCGGCAGGTTTCGCCCGAGACGCTGCGCGCCTACGAGAGCGATCTCGCGCAGTTCGGGACCTTCCTCGCCGAGGAGCACCTCGGCGGAGCGCCCCCCGGCCCCGAGGGGCTCGACGCGATCGCGGTGCGCGGGTTCGTCGCCCACCTGCACCGCGCGGGGCTCAAGAAGACCTCGATCGCGCGCAAGCTCTCGGCGGTGCGCTCGTTCCTCGACCACGCCGTGCGCGAGGGGCGGACCGAGGTGAACCCGGGGAAGGACGTCCCGACCCCGCGCCAGCCCAAACCGCTGCCCCAGACCCTGACCGTCGACGAGATGTTCAACCTGCTCGAGCACATCCCGGCGTCCGACGAGGCGGGGATCCGCGACCGCGCGATCCTCGAGTTCCTCTATGCGACCGGAATCCGCGTCGGCGAGCTCGCGCGCCTCGACCTCGAAGACGTCGATTTCGCGGGCGGGGTGGTCCGCGTGTTCGGCAAGGGGCGGAAGGAGCGCATCGTTCCCTTCGGCTCGAAGGCGCGTGCGGCGATCCAGCGGTGGCTGGAGTGCTCGTCGGCCTGGCGGCACGCGGGCTCGCCCTGCCCCGAGGCGCTTTTCCTCAACTTCCGCGACGGCGGGAGGCTCACCGATCGCAGCGTGCGGCGGATCCTCGATCGGCGCCTACAGGAGGCGGCGATTCTCGCGAAGATCTCGCCGCACGTGCTGCGGCACACCTTCGCCACGCACATGCTCGGGGCGGGGGCCGACCTCCGCGCGATCCAGGAGCTGCTCGGGCACGCCTCGCTCTCCACCACGCAGCGCTACACGCACGTCGACGTCGACGCGCTGATGCGCGTCTACGACGCCGCGCACCCCCGCGCGCGCAAGATCCCGGAGTCCTCATGAACCCGTTCGAAGGCGCCGCGATCGAGGCGGCGCACGCGGGAGGCGCGGTCCTGCGCCGCCGGTTCCGCGAGCGGGCGGCGCTCCACGTCGAGACCAAGGGGCTGCACGACTACGTCACCGAGGTCGACCGCGAGGCCGAGGCCGCGGTGATCGGAGTGATCCGGCGGTACTACCCGGACCACGGCGTCCTCGCGGAGGAGGGCTCGGGGT
>DASVAW010000106.1 GCA_036376135.1 Candidatus Polarisedimenticolaceae bacterium
GGGACCCGAACCAGTACTACACCGCCGTCTTCAGCGGTACCTCGTCGGCGTCGGCGATGGTCGCGGGGGCGGCGGCGTCCCTGCGCGGCGTGCAGCGCGCCTGCAACGCGACGCCGATGCTGCCGACGTACGTTCGGTCGCTGATGGCCTCGACCGGCTCCCCCCAGGTCGCCGGCCCCGTCGCCGGCAACATCGGCACGCGGCCGAACCTCCGCGCCGCGATCGACGCGCTGACGGTCGACCAGGACGGCGACCTGTACACCGAGTGCCTCGGGGACTGCACCGATGCCGATGCGACGCTGTGGGGGGTGCCCGGGGAGGTCGCCGGCCTGCGGTTCGTCTCGAAGACCACCCTCGCGTGGTCTCCCCCCGCCTCTCCCGGCACTTCGACGGCGTCGCGGTACCAGCTCGCGCGCAGCGCGGCGAAGGCGATGACGGCGCCGGAGTGCCTGCTCCCGGACACCTGGCCGGGGGAACAGGCCACGGACGCGGACGTTCCCCCCGCGGGGACCGCGTTCTTCTACCTCGCACGCGCGGTCACCGACTGCGGGGAGGGCACGTTCGGGGCGGGCCGCGTCATCCAGCTCGACTGCGCGGGCCTCGCCGCCGCGCGTCCGTGAGTCAGGGCCGGCTTCGTTCGATCGCCTCGAGGATCAGCTCGAACCGGCGCTCCCCCCGAACGCCCGCCAGGAAGGCGTTCCGGCGAAGCCAGAGCGCGCGCTCGTCGCCGTTGCGCACGCCGCGGTCGAGCCAGTCGAGCGCCTCGTCGACGTTTCCGGCCAGCGCGTGGACCTCGGCGACCTGCCACGCCCCGAACATCGCGAGCTCGGCCCACTTCAGCGACTCCGCGTCGAGGGTCCGGACCGCCTCGGCGCCGCGCCCTTCCCTCGCGAGGAGCAGCGCCCACAGCAGCCGAACGCGGTGGTTCGGGTGCTTCGACGCTCCGATCGCCTCGAGGCGCCGGCGGGCGGGCGCGATCTCTCCCTCGTGAAGCTCGAGCCGCGCCATCGCGCGGGTGGCGGCGAGGTTCCCGGAATCCTGCTCGAATACCTTCTCGATCTCCCGGCGCGCCTCGGCGACGTGCCCGGCCTCGAAGAACCCCTCCGCCAGCAGCAGCCGGGCGACCCAGAAGAGGGGAACCGCGTCGAGCATCGCACGGCTGCGCGACTCCGCTTCGGCTTCCCGGCCGCTGTACCTCGCGTCGATCGTGAACCAGACGAGCCCCGGCTGAGAGGCCGGAGCGAGCTCGAGCGCCCGCTTCAGCTCCGCGCGCGCGGACTCCTTCCGGTTGAGGTAGAGCAGTGCGGCCCCGAGCGCCGCGCGCCCCGAGGCGAGCTCGGGGCGGGAGGCCACGATCTCCCGCGCCGCCCCCTCGCACGCGTAGATCTGCGTGCCGTCGTTGGAGAACCCCTCGTGGATCGCGATGAGGCGCGTCACGCCGAGCATCGCGCGCGCCGAGGCGAACTCCGGATCGAGCTCCACCGCCCGGGCGAGCATCTGCTGCGCCCTCGGCAGGTCGAGCTGCGAGCGAAGGAACAGCATCGCCTTCTCGAAGTCCTCGTTCGCCTCGACACTTTCCGAGCGCACCTCGCCGATGGACGTCAGGCTCGCGGGGGTTCTCGCCTTCGGCTCGGGCCCGGACCGCGGCCGGCCCCCGAGCCATGCGATTCCCGCCACGACGACGACGGTGGCGAGGACCGCGGCGATCGTCCCCACAGGGGGACGCGTGGGGGGCGCGTCGAGGGCGGCGGCGAGCTCGCGGGCAGACCTGAACCGTTTCTCCGGCGCCTTCTCGAGACACCGGCGGGCCGCCCGCTCGAGCGAGGGGGGCACCCCCTTCGGCAGGGCCGGAGGAGGTTCCCGGAGGATGGCGGTCATCGTTTCGGCGCCGGTCTCGCGGTGGAACGGGCGAGAGCCGGAGAGCATCTCCCAGATCACCGTACCGAGGGCGAAGAGGTCCGAGCGCGCGTCCACCACACCGCCGCGAACCTGCTCCGGGGACAGGTAATCGGTCGTTCCCATCACGACGCCGGGAGTCGTCAGGCTCGTGCGGGTCGGGGTATGCGTGGCGTCGTCGGACACCGCCGTCCCGACGAAGGCGGCGAGGCCGAAGTCGAGGATCTTCGTGCGGCCGTCCCGGGTCAGGAAGAGGTTCTCGGGCTTGAGATCCCGGTGGACGATGCCGCGATCGTGCGCGGCGGAGAGCCCGTCGGCGACCGCGAGCGCGATCGCGGCCACACGCTCCGGCGGCATCGGCCCCTCGTGAAGCGCCTCGCGCAGCGTCCGCCCGTCGAGCAGCTCGGTGACCGCATAGACGGTCCCGTCGTCCTCCCCGAACCCGTGGATCGCGAGGATGCCCGGATGGGCGAGTGCCGCGACCGCCTTGGCCTCGCGCTCGAACCTCGCGAGCCGCTCGGGATCCCGGGCGAGCGACTCCGGGAGGAACTTCAGGGCCACGTCCCGGTCGAGGGACGTGTCGCGGGCCTTCCACACGACACCCATCCCCCCCTCGCCGATCTTCTCGACGAGGCGGTACGGCCCGATCCCCCGTCCCGCGTGGAGCGACATTCGGCGGAGTATAGGGGCGGAACGCTCAGTACGAGTGCTCCGACAGGACCACCTTCCCCCGGAACGTCCAGTAGATGATCCCGGTGTAGGCGAGCACGAACGGCATCCCCACGAGGGCGATCCAGAGACCGAGCTTCAGCGTCTTCGCGCTCGACGCGGCGTTGTAGATCGTCCACGACCGGGCCGGGTCGTCCGAGGCGACGACGAGGTTCGGGAAGATCGCGAGGCCGAAGAGCGCCACCATGCACGCGATGGTCAGCGTGGAGGACAGGAACGCCTGGCCGTATTTCCGCCGGAAGAGGGCCCTCGGGACGTTCGCGATCGCGAGGATGTTGAGGACCACGATCGCCGCCGCCCACGGGTGCGACTCGAAGTTGCGGACCGCGGTCGGAATCGCGATCAGCGTGTAGATCGTCGTCATCAGGTAGAGGACGAGGAACGCCCCCCACGTGTGCCACATCCAGCGGCCCAGCCGCTCCTGCACCGACCCCTCGGTCTTCAGGTAGAGGAAGATCGCGCCGTGCTCGGCGAACAGGGCGACCGCGAGCAACCCCACGAGGATCGGGTAGGGACGGAGGAGGTCGAGGAACCCGCCGGCGAAGACCCCGCGCGCGTCGAGAGGGATCCCCAGGATGGCGTTTCCGACGGCGACCCCGAACAGGAGCGTCGCGACGAGGCTCGACAGGAAGAAGCCGCCGTCCCAGAACGTCCGCCAGCCCGACGCCTCGACCTTGCTCCGGAACTCGAGGCTCACCGCGCGGAGGATCAGCGCGAACAGGAGGAGCATGAAGGCGAGGTAGAACCCCGAGAAGACGGTCGCATACGCCTCGGGGAACATCGCGAACAACGCCCCTCCGAAGGTGACGAGCCAGACCTCGTTCCCGTCCCACAGGGGGCCGATCGCGTTCACGAAGGTGCGCCGCTCGAGGTCGCTCTTCGCGAGCGGGTGGAGGATCCCGACGCCGAGGTCGAACCCGTCGAGGACCGCGTATCCGGCGAGGAGGATGCCGAGGAGCCCGAACCAGACCAGGTGCAGATCCATCCCTTCAGTCCTCCACCGGCCCGTGCTGGATCTTCTTGTTCAGGAGGAACACCCACACCGCGCCGAGCAGGAGGTAGATCACCCCGAACATCGCGATCGACGCCGCGACCTGGCTCGACGTGACCGCCTCGCTGACACCGTCGGTCGTGAGCAGCCCCGCGGGCATCGTGCGCACGGTCCCGTCCGGCATCGGGACCGGCGCGGTCTCGTACGCGACGAAGCCGTCGCCGTCGCGCAGAGGCTCGCCCGCGGCGTCCCGCGCCACCGGAGGATGCACGATCCACGGCTGGCGTCCGACTTCCGCCGCGATCCACCCCGCCTGGTTGGCGATCGCGGCGGGGACGACCGCGAAGACGAAGACCCACAGCAGCCACCGGGCCCGGAACAGCGAGCCGCGCCAGCGCAGCCACGATGCGAGCACGGTCAGCGCGATGAAGAAGAAGCCGCTTCCCACCATCAGCCGGTAGGACACGAACGGGACCACGACCGGCGGCCGATGCTCGGGGCGGAAGGCGTCGAGCCCGAGCACGGCCCTCGAGCCGTCCCCGGTGAGCATCCAGCTCAGCAGGCCCGGGATCTCGACCGCCGCGTCGAGGCGGTGCTCCGCGTCGTTGGGGAGGCCGAACACGGCCAAGCCCCCCGGCCCTGTCCGGTAATGCGCTTCCATCGCCGCCATCTTGGCGGGCTGCGTGCGGTAGACGTTTTCGGCCTGGAGGTGCCCCGAGACGAGCGCCGCGAGGCTGGCGACCGTCGCGAGCACGAGCCCCCCGGTGAACGAGCGCTTGGCGAACTCGAGGTGCCGGCCGCGCAGGAGGTACCAGGCGCTGATGCTCATCACGAAGAAGGCGCCCATGAGGAACGCGCCGATCAGGGTGTGCGTGAGGCGGTGCACCGTCGAGGGGTTGAAGACGAGCCGCCAGAAGTCGGTGATCTCGGCGCGCATCATCGTCTCGCCGTTCACGACCCAGGGGGCGCCGTCCCTCAGGATCGGCACGATGTGCGATCCCGCGGGGGTCTGCTGCCACGCGTTCGCCACGACGATCCAGACCGACGAGAAGATCGAGCCGAGCGCGACCATCGCCGTCGAGAAGAGGTGCATCCTCGGCCCGACGCGGTCCCAGCCGAAGACGAGGACCGCGAGGAACCCCGACTCGAGGAAGAAGGCGAAGATCCCCTCCGCGGCGAGCGCGGAGCCGAAGACGTCGCCCACGAAACGCGAGTAGGCGGCCCAGTTGGTGCCGAACTCGAATTCCATCACGATGCCGGTGGCGACCCCGAGCGAGAAGTTCAGCGCGAAGATCCTCGTCCAGAAGCGCGCCGCCTGCTCGTAGATCGGCTCTCGCGTCCTGAGGTAATTCGCCTCCAGCCAGACGAGCACCACCCCCATCCCGATCGTCAGGGGCGGGAAGATGTAGTGGAACATGATGGTGAGGGCGAACTGAAGGCGGGAGAGCAGGACCACATCCATCTGGAGGGCCTCCAAAACGGATGCGCCACTCTAGTACACTCCGGTCATGCGACGCCTGCTGCTCGTGAGCACCTCGACGACGTTCGGAACGGGTTATCTCGACCACTGCGCCGAGGCGATGCGGGAGACGCTCGGCGGGGCGACGCGGGTCCTGTTCGTGCCGTGGGCCCTCGCCGACCGCGGCGCGTACGCCGCGAAGGCCCGCGAGCGCTTCGCGGCGATGGGGATCGCGCTCGACTCCATCCACGACGCGAAGGACCCCGTGGATGCCGTCGAGGACGCGCAGGCGATCTTCGTCGGGGGCGGGAACACCTTCCGCCTGCTCAGGAGCGCGGAGGAGGCGGGGGTCCTGGGTCCGATCCGCCACCGGGTCGCGGGGGGGATGCCCTACCTCGGCACGAGCGCGGGCTCGAACCTGGCCTGCCCGACGATCCGAACCACGAACGACATGCCGATCGTGCAGCCGGCGTCGTTCGAGGCGCTCGGGCTCGTCCCCTTCCAGATCAACCCGCACTACCTCGATCCGGAACCGGGCTCGCGCCACATGGGAGAGACCAGGGAGACGCGGATCCGCGAATACCTCGAGGAGAACACCCTCGTGGTGGTCGGCCTGCGCGAGGGGTCGATGATCCGGGTCGAAGGGGACCGGGCCACCCTGCTCGGGGCCTCGGGAGCGAGGGTCTTCCGCCGCGGCGCCGACGCCGAGGAGCTCGGCGCCGGGGCGGATCTCAGCGGACTGCTGTGAGCTCCGGGTAGTCGATGTACCCCTTCTCCGTCCCGCCGTAGAACGTCCTGCGGTCGGGGGCGTTGAGGGGAGCGTTCCCGGCGAACCGTTCCGGAAGGTCGGGGTTCGCGAGGAACGGCACGCCGTAGGCGACGAGGTCGGCGAGGCCGGAGGCGATCGCCCGCTCCCCCGTCTCCCGGTCGTACCCGCCGTTGACGATCAGCGTCCCGTCCCACGCGGCGCGAAGCGGCGCGTTCAGCGGGTCGGACGGGGGGAGCATCGCGAGGTGGAGGTACGCGAGGCCTCTCCCCGAAAGCGCCTTCACGGCGTGCGTGAACGTCCGCTCCGGATCCGAGTCGGAGATCGAGGCGTTGTTCCCGGTCGGAGAGAGCCGCACGCCGACCCGGGCCGCGCCGATCGCCGCGGTCACCGCCTCCACGACCTCGAGAAGGAAACGCGCCCGGTTCTCGAGGCTTCCACCGTAACGATCCGTCCGGTGGTTCGTCCCGTCGCGCAGGAACTGGTCGATCAGATAGCCGTTCGCGCCGTGCAGCTCGACGCCGTCGAAGCCGGCCTCGATCGCCCGGCCGGCGGCGGAGGCGAACTTCGCGACGTAACCCGGGATCTCCCCGGTCTCGAGGGCGCGCGGCACCGGGAAGCGCTGCATCCCGTCGTACGTGAAGGCGCTCCCGTCGGGGGCGATCGCGGACGGGGCGACCGGAAGCGATCCGTCGGGGCGCAGGGAAGGATGGGAGACGCGACCGACGTGCCACAGCTGCAGGAAGATCCTCGACCCCCGGGCGTGCACGGCGTCGACGACCTTGCGCCACGCGGCGACCTGCGCGTCGGAGTAGATGCCCGGAGTCCACGCGTATCCGGCGGCGTCGTCGGAGACCTGGGTCGCCTCGGTGACGATGAGCCCGGCGGACGCCCGCTGGGCGTAGTAGGTGACGTGCAGCGGGGTCGGCGCGAGCCCCTCCCCGGCGCGGTTGCGGGTCATCGGCGCCATCACCATCCGGTTCTTCAGGTCGTACGGGCCCAGCCGGGCCGGGGTCAGGAGCTTCATCGTTCGCCTCCGTGGTTGCGGCGTTTGCGATGAGGCCGGGTTTCAGTTCACGGTGGTGCGAAGCGTGTTGAACAGCTCCGGATCCACGACTGCCTGACCTTCCGTTTCAAAGGTCGGCCTCAGTAGGCCAGTGAGAGGCGGTGGGGAGCGTTGAGGATCCCGGGCGTGATCCAGGTGCGCCGGTAGACCTCGAGCCAGCTCGCGGGGACCCGGACGCGGGCCGGGAACAACCGCCGCGCCAGTACCCGCGCCCAGCTCCACGGCTCGCTCGTCAGACCCAGCCGCATCGCCGGGGTCGTGGGATCGGGCTTGCGCTCCGATACCCCCTTCACGAAGTTCCGCCACGCGATCGCGAGGTACAGGCGTTCGAGA
>DASVAW010000107.1 GCA_036376135.1 Candidatus Polarisedimenticolaceae bacterium
GGCGTTGGCATAGAGGCGGGTCGAGCTGCGCATCACCTCGTCGACGATGACGAGGCCGTTCGCCCTGAGCGTGGCGCCGGTCGCCGTGTTGTCGACGATGACGTCGGCGTCCTCGGGGGGGAAGACCTCCGTGGCGCCGAACGAGAGGACGAAGGTGGCGTCGAGGGCGCGCCGCTGCATCCACGCACGCGTCAGCCTCTCGTATTCCGAGGCGACGACGAGCGGGCGCGACGGCAGCGCGCCCTCCACGAGCAGCGAGGCCGGAGCGGCGGCGACGAGGCGGACCGGATCGAGGCCGGTGTCCAGGAGCTCGACGAGGTTCCCGCCGAGCTCCGCGACCCAGTCCGCGCCGGCGAAGCCGACGTCGCGCGTCCCAAGGTGGAGCATCTCGACGATCGTCTGCGGCTTGAGGATCTTCGCCTCGACCCCCTCGAACGCCACCGAGGGGCGGTAGCCGCGGGCTCCCGTCTGGATGCGGATGCCGGCGTCGCCGAGGAGGCGGAACACCCCCTCCTGCATGCGTCCCTTCGGGAGGGCCAGCTTCAGATTCGATCGATCCTGGAGGGGCGTCATTCGGGGCTCCTTCGACGCCGGCCCCGGAGCCTGTCCCCTGAAACGGGAACGCCGGCCCCGGGGCCGGCGTCCGTGGGTCAGACCAAGCTGTTCCGCACGATCACGCCGTCCCCTCGGGATGGGGGAGGAGATGGGCGTGATGGTGCCGGAGCGAGTTCACGTCGGAGAGGGTACCGAGCGATCCGGGGCCCGGCAACCCGCGCGAGGTTGACTTCCGATAAATCACGGTGCGGATGCAGCGGGGGTTTCGAAAGGGGACGGCGCACGGGAACCCGCGGTCGCATCGTCGGTCTCATCAAGGGAAGGAGGCCGCCATGTCGGACACGACCCTCGCCCGTCCGTTCGGAGTGGCCCTGGGACTTCATCTCGGCGCGGGGAGCACGATCGCGTTGCTCTCGTGGCTGTCGCTGGGTGCGACCCCCGCTCCTCCGGAGCTCCCGCTGGTCTTCCGCACGCCGCCGCACCGCGTGATCCTCGACGGCGGGGGGCGGCCCGCGCCGCGCCGGGCGGCGCCGCGCCCCGCTCCCGCGCGGCGGGAGCTGCAGCAGCCGATCCCGACGCCGGAGCCGGCGCGCCCCGAGCCCCCCGGACCGCCGGTCGACACCGATCTGAAGGGGGATCCGACGTTCCAGGGGGTTCCCGGTCCCTACGACGGCGCGGGAGGGCACGGCACCGGTCCCGAAGGTCCGGGTTGGGGCGACGGCCCTCCCGGTGACGATTCCGGATCGTCGCACGAGGCTCCGATCGACGTGACCGGCACGATGACCCCGCCGCGACTGATCCTGAAGGTGAGCCCGGAGTACCCGAGGATCCCGCTGCGCATGGGACTGTCCGGCACCGTCCTCCTGCGCGCGGTGATCGGCCCGGACGGCTCGGTCGAGGAGGTCGCGCTCGTGCGCGCGACGAGTCCGCTGTTCGTGGAGGCGGCGACCGACGCGGTGAGGCGGTGGCGCTACACCCCGGCGCTGCAGTCGGGACGACCGGTGCGCGTCTACTTCGATGCGGTCGTGGAGTTCAAGATCCGTTGACGACGCTACACTGCCTCGCGGAGGAGGTCCGCATGGCAGGCAAGCTGGTCCGGAAGGAAGGGATGATCGCAGGCGTCTGCGCGGGGATCGCCGACTGGATCGGCTGGGACGTGACGACGGTCCGCGTGTTGTACGTCGTCCTCTCGATCCTCTCCGCGGCGTTCCCCGGGATTCTGGTGTACCTGATCCTGTGGCTGGTGATGCCGAAGGACTGAGGTCAGTTCAGCCGCCAGATCGCCGCGTTCAACGCCGTCGCGAACGTGACCCACGCCAGGTAGGGGACCATCAGCCATGCGGCGGGACGCGAGCGCCGTTGGAAGACGACGATCGTCGCCGATATCGCGAGCCACAGGAGCAGGATGTTGAGAAGCGCCGCCCCCGGGGCGCGCATGCCGAAGAACGCGATCGACCAGTGCGCGTTCAGGGTCAGCTGGATCCCCCACAACGCCAGCTCCCGCCGCGCGGAGCGGAAGTTCCCCGCGGCGCGCCACACGAGCCACGCCGCAACCCCCATCGTCGCGTAGAGAACGGTCCACACCGGCCCGAACAGCCACGACGGCGGCGTCCACGTGGGCTTCGCGAGCGTCGGATACCACTCGACGACGCCGCGCGCGGTGGCGAGGCCGCCGATCGCGGCGGCCGAGAACGCCGCGACGAGGAAGACGAACAGCACGCCGACGGACTTCACCACGACAGCAGGGTCCTGAGGGTCGGCACCAGCCGCGCCTTGGGGGAGAAGACCTCCTCCAGGTGCTTCGAGAACGGGACCGGCGTGTCGAGCCCGCCCAGGCGCTCGACCGGCGCGTCGAGGTGCTGGAAGCAGTCGTGCGCGATCGTCGCCGCGACCTCCGCCCCGAAGCCGCCGGTGATCGGAGCCTCGTGCAGGACGAGGACCTTCGACGTCTTGCGCACGGAGGCGTCGACCGTCTCCCGGTCCCACGGCAGGAGCGTGCGCAGGTCGATCACCTCGACCTCGTACCCTTCGAACGCGAGCTCCTTCGCGGCCTCGACGGCCCAGGACACCCCGGCACCCCACGTCACGACCGTGGCCTCCCAGCCCTCGCGGACGACGGCGGCCTTCCCGAGCGGAAGGGTGTAGTGCCCCTCGGGGACCATCCCCTTCACCGAGCGGTAGAGCTGCTTGTGCTCGAGGTAGAGGATCGGGTTTCCGTCCTCGAAGGCGGAGAGCAGGAGCCCCTTCGCGTCGTACGGCGTGGCGGGGGCGATCACCTTGAGCCCGGCGACGTGCGTGAACCACGCCTCGACGTTCTGCGAGTGGAACGGCCCCGCGCCGGTGCCGCCGCCGATCGGCGCCCGGATCACGACGGGGACGCGCGCGCCCCAGCGGTAGTGGTTCTTGGCGAGATTGTTGACGATCTGGTTGAAGCCGCAGGTGATGAAATCGCCGAACTGCATCTCGATCATCGGCACGAACCCGTCGAGCGCGAGCCCCATCGCGCACCCGACCGCACCGGATTCGATGATCGGCGTGTTGCGCACCCGTTCCCGCCCGAACTCTTCGGCGAACCCCTCCGTCGCCTTGAAGACGCCGCCGTACTCCGCGATGTCCTGCCCCATCAGGATGATCTTCGGGTCGCGGCGCATCGCGACCTGCATCGCGTCCTTCACCGCGTCCACGTAACGCAGCTCGCGCATCGGGGCGTCGGGAGCGGGGGGGACGGGGACGAGGCTCGAAGGTGCGTAGACGTCGGCCACCTCGCGCTCCGGCGTCGAGTCGGGATCGGCCGCCGCGTACGCCTCGTCCACGAGGCCGTCGATCCGCGCCTTGAGCTCGAGACGGATCCTCGCCTTCGCCGTCTCGTCGAGAAACCCGCGTTCGGCGAGGTGCGCCTCGTAACGCAGGATCGGATCCTTCTTCCCCCACTCCTCGAAGAGGTGCTTCGGGACGTAGGCGGTCCCCGAAGCCTCCTCGTGGCCGCGCATCCGGAAGGTCTTGAACTCGAGAAGCGTCGGGCCGTCCCCCTTCCGGGCCCGTTCCGCGGCGCGCGAGACGGCGTCGACGACGGCGAGGACGTCGTTGCCGTCCACGACTTCGCCGGGGATCCCGTATCCGATCGCCTTGTCGGCGATGTCCTTGCACGCGTACTGCTCGGCGGTCGGGGTCGAAAGCCCCCACTGGTTGTTCTCGACCACGAAGAGCACCGGGAGCTTCCACACGGCGGCGAGATTGACGGCCTCGTGAAAATCGCCTTCGCTCGTGGCGCCGTCGCCGGTGAAGGCGCAGGCGACGCGTCGTTCCCCGCGGAGCTTCGCCGCCAGGGCGAGCCCGTCGGCGACGGGGAGCATCGCGCCGAGGTGGCTGATCATCCCGACGATCCGGTGCTCGAGGGTCCCGAAGTGGAAGGTGCGGTCGCGCCCCTTGGTGAACCCGCCTTCCTTTCCGAGGAGCTGGTGGAACAGCTTGACGAGGTCGAGGCCGCGCGTCGTGAACACCGCGAGGTTGCGGTGCATCGGGAGGATCCAGTCGTCCTTGTCGAGGGCGGTCACGACCCCCGCGGCGATCGCCTCCTGGCCGATGCCGGAGAACCACTTCGACAGGCGCCCCTGCCGGAGGAGCAGGAGCATCTTCTCCTCGATCATCCGCGGGAGGAGGATCGTGCGATAGAGCTCGAGGGCGCGGGTCTCGTCGGGGGCTTCGCGCATGGGCCGGAATCCTAGCGCAAGGCCGAAAGGACCAGGCGCGCGGCCTCCTCCGCGCACCCCCAGCTCATCGTCACCCCCGCGCCGCCGTGCCCGTAGTTGTGCACGAGGGTGCCGTCGCGCCGGATCTCCGCCTCCAGGCGTACCTCGCGCCGCCACGGGCGCAGCCCCACCGCGTGCGAGACCACGGGAGCGGCTCGCAGGCCGGGCTCGAGCTGCTCGCAGCGCGCCACGATCCCCCGCGCGACCGCGGGGTCGACCGAGGTGTCCCAGGCGTCCTCGTCCTGGGTGCCGCCGAGGATCACGCAGTCGGGACGCGGGATGACGTAGGCGAGCTCCCCCGGGCCGTGGTCGGCCTGGACGAAGCGCCGCGCTCCGCCCGGGGCGACGCGGACGATCTGGCCCCGCACCGGGCGGACGTCGCGGTCGCCGAGGAGGTCTCGCGCCCCGAGTCCCGTCGCGTTCACGACGACCGGCGCTTCCGCGAAACAGGCGTCGAGCGAGTCGACCTCGCGCTCCTCGACGAAGACGCCTCGCGACGCGAGGCGGGCCTCGAGCCACTTCAGGTAGACCGGCATGCGTACGACGGGGGCCTCGAGGACGAATCCGCCGCCGAACCCGGGCGGAAGCTCGGCGGCCGCCGCGCGGCGGAACGCGGGAACCGCGTCCTTCCACCAGGGCTCCTCGGCCCCCGCGTCGGGGTAGAGGTCGATCCCCGGCAGCCACGTGACCCCCGCCTCGGGGATGCCGAGCAGGGTTCGGAAGACCTCGAGAGTCCGGCGGCTCCAGGCGAGGGCGCGGTCGGGAGGGCCGACGCGGAACGGGTACCAGACCGCCGCGGCGACGTCGGAGGTCGTGTGCGGCGAACGCTCCCGCGCGATCACGCGGACCCGCACCCCCTCGCGCGCGAGGACGAGTGCGGTCGAAAGCCCGGCGACGCCGGCGCCGACGACCACGATCGGCGGCTGCGGGGCGTTCATGGCGGTGGTAGCCTAGCGCCGACACACCCGCCGGAGGACCCATGAAATCCGTTCGCCCCCTCGCGGCGATCCTCGCGATCGTCCCCGCCATCGTGTGTTCGCCTTCGTTCGCCGCCGACGCGCCGCGGGTGACCGCCGCGACCGGCGACGCGACGCGGATCCAGCTCGTCTTCGACCGCGCCGTCGTCGCGCTCGGCGCGGCCGACCCGTCCGGCACCCCGCCGGCGTGGCTCCGGATGGAGCCGAAGGCGGAGGTGAGGTGGCGCTGGGCGGGGACCTCGACCCTCGTCGGCGAGCCGGCGAAGCCGCTCCCGCGCGCGACGACCTTCCGGATCTCCGTCGGGGCGGAGGTCGCGCCGTACGCCTTCGAATTCTCCACCCCCGCGCCGCGGGCGGTGCTTCTCGCCCAGGGGCCTCCCGACGCGGAGCTTCTCGCCTGGGCGGAGTGGGCGTTCGACTCCGGGAACACCGGAACGGGGGGAGCGATCGCCCCGGACGAGGCGCTGCGGGTGGTCTTCGACCAGCCGGTGGAACCGGCGAGCGTGGCCGCGGCGATCGCGGCTTCCACGACGCCGCGACCGCTCGCGGGGGCCGCGAGCCTGCTGGATGCGCCGGCGCGCCGGAAGTTGTCCCCCGACCAACTCGCGGCGTACGAGGCGTTCGTCGCCTCCGCGAAAGGGACGAAGCAGCCGAAGGTCGCGGTGCGCGTCGAGCCGATCGCGGGGACCGACGGGCGGGCCTTCCGTGTCTCCCCGTTGGGGACGTGGCCGGAGTCGGCGGTGCTGAGGCTCGCCGTCGCCGCGGGCGTGCGATCGACGGAAGGGCCCAACCCGGGAGCCGCCGCGTCCGCGACCTTTGACACTCCCTGGCCGTTCGGGCCGGCGTCGATCGAGGGACGGGCGGCGATGCGCGCGAAGGGGTTCGACCCCGAGTCGACGGCGGTGCGTTTCTCCTCGCCGGTGCGCTGGGCGGACGCGGTGGAGCGGGTCACGCTGCGCGACGCCTCCGGGAAGGTCGTGAACCCGGTCCCGGCCGAGGCGGCGTGGTACTGGACCTGGGCCGAGCCGATCCTCCGTCTCGATCCGTTCGACGTCCAGGGCGGCGGGCGGTACACGTTGTGCGTCGAGGCGGGGATGAAGGACGCCTGGGGGCGGACCCTGGGCTTCCCCTGGTGCGGGTCGTTCGAGACCGCGCACTTCGCGCCGCGCCTGCAGGTCGTGGAGGCGCAGGGCGTGCTCGAGTCCGACGGGCCGCGCATGATCCCCGTCGGCGTCCTCAACGTCACGAGTTACCGGGTGGAGCATCGCGCGATCGCCGAGGAGGACCTCGTCGCCGCGCTCCAGGCGCCCGAGCAGGCGCCGGGCTCCGGGGCGGCCGCGGTGCAGACGAAGGTCCCGCAGGACCGGTGGCGCACGATCGCCCTCGACCTCGACGCGGTGCTTCGCGGCCGGCCCGGAATCGTCCGATCGACGCTCGCGGTGAACGGCGTCGTGCCCGACTCGGAGTTCGACGCGAACGAGGGGGCCCGGCTTCGCGAGCCCAGGACGGCGATCACGCAGGTCACGGGGATCGGGCTCACGGTGAAGTCGAGCGTGCGTGCGGGGACGCTCGTGTGGGCGACCCGCCTTCGCGACGCGATGCCGGTCGAGGGGGCGGAGATCACCCTGCGCGACAAGGACAACGCCGTGATGTGGCGCGGCCGCACCGACGCGCGCGGCCTCGCGCGCACGGCGACCGACCTCGACCCGAAGAAGGTCTTCGTCGTCACCGCGAGGCAGGGGGACGATCTCGCCTACACGAGAGCGAGCTGGTCCGAGGGGCACCGGGGCTGGGAGTTCAACCTCCCCGTCGACTGGCGCGACGAGAAGCCGGTCGAGGGCACGATCTGGACCGACCGCGGGGTCGTCCGCCCGGGAGAGTCGGTCCACGTGAAGGCGGTCCTTCGCGACCGCAGCGACTCCGGACTTCGCCGCCCGGCCGCGAAGGAGGTCGCCTTCCTCGTTCGCGACGCGCGCGGGGCGGAGGTCGCGACCTCGACCGCGCCGGTCGACGCGTGGGGGCTCGCGGAGACCGAGGTCAAGGTCCCGGCGGGAGCCTCGCTCGGCTTCTGGACCGTGGAGGCGAAGGGGACGTTCGTCTCGGGAGCGTTCCGCGTCGCCGAGTTCCGTCGCCCGAAGTTCCGCGTGTCGGTGGACGCCCCGGCGCGTCGCGTGATCGCGGGGGACGAGGTCGCCGCCGGGATCGAGGGGGCCTTCCTCGCCGGCGGCCCGATGCGCGGGGCGGCGGCGCGGTGGGTCGTGCGCAGCGAGCCGTCGTGGTGGCGCCCGGAGGGGAACGCCTGGGACGGCTGGTCGTTCGTCGCCGACGCCTTCGACGATTTCGAGGCGCCGTCGTCGGGGGAGCGGGTGATCGCCCAGGGCGAGGGGGTTCTCGACGCGCAGGGACGGCTCGCGGTCGCGATCGCGCGCGCGGAGGGCGTATCGACCCGCCCGGCGCGCCTGACGATCGAGGCCGAGGTCGAGGACGTCGACCGTCAGACCTCCGCCTCGCGCACGGGGGTGGACGTGCTCCCCGGCGAGTTCCTCGCGGCGGTTCGGCGCCCCCCGTATTTCCTCGAGGCGAAGCCCGCGACGTTCGAGGTCGCCGCCGTCGACCCGTCGGGAAACGCGGTCGCGGGGCGCGAGCTCGTGGTCGCCCTCGAGCGGCGCCGCTGGGACAGCGTGCGGCGCCGGGACGCCGTCGGGCGATTCGCCTACGAGTCCCGGCCGGTCGTCGAGAAGCTCGCCGAGACGACGGTCGAGTCCGGTCAGGCCCCGGTCGAGGTTCGTTTCGACCTCGCGGAGGGGGGCGAATACGCGGTCGTCGCGCGGTCGAAGGACGCGCGTGGAAACGCGGTCGCCGCGAGCGCGCCGTTCTACGTCCTCGGCCCCGGGTTCACGCCGTGGCGGCGCGACCGCGAGAACCGCATCGAGATCGTCGCGGAGAAGCAGGTCTACGCTCCCGGCGAGACGGCGCGGCTGCTGGTGAAGTCGCCGTGGGAGAAGGCGCACGCCCTCGTGACGATCGAGCGGGCGGGGGTGATCGAGGCGCGCCTGCAGACCCTCGAAGGGACGATGCCGGTCGTCGAGATCCCCGTGCTCGACGCCTACGCCCCGAACGTCTTCGTCTCGGTCGTGCTGATGCGCGGGCGGGTCGAGGCGTCGGCCTCCGCCGAGGCGATCGATCCGGGGCGGCCGCAGTACCGGATCGGCTACGCGGAGATCACGGTCCCGCCGCAGGGGCGCAGGCTCGCGGTCGAGGCGAAGGCGGTGAAGGACGAGTACCGCCCCGGCCAGATCGCGTCGGTGAAGGTGAAGGTCGCGGGGGACGACGGCGGTCCCCGCCGCGCGGCGGTCACGTTGTGGGCCGTCGACGCCGGGGTGCTCGCGCTGAGCGGCTACCGGGCCCCGGACCTCGTCGAGGTCTTCTTCGAGAGGCAGGGGCTCGGCGTCACGACGGCGGAGTCGCGCACGCGGCTGATCGGCCGTCGCTCGTACGGGACGAAGGGGGACAAGGCCGGCGGCGGCGGCGGGCGCGACCCCGGGGAACAGGCGCTGCGCCGCGACTTCCGCGCGCTGGCGGTCTGGCGCGGCGACCTCGTCACGGGCGAGGACGGGACCGCCGTCGTCGACTTCCCCGTTCCCGACAGCCTGACGACTTATCGCCTGATGGCGGTCGCGGTCGGCGGCGACGAGCTCTTCGGGACCGGCGAGTCCGAGTTCCGCGTCACGAAGCCGATCGGGGTCGAGCCCGCGCTCCCGCGGTTCCTGCGCCCGGGAGATCGCGCCCAGGCGGGGGTCGTCGCGCGCAATCGCACCGCCGCCGACGCGGAGTTCGAGGTGACGGCTTCGGTCGCCGCGGGACCGCTCGCGATCGAGGGCGACGCCGTGCGCAGGGTGCGCGTGCCGTCGGGAGGCTCGGTCGAGGTGCCCTTCGCCTGGACGGCCGCGGCGCCCGGGGAGGCGAGGCTGCGTTTCGAGGCGACGGCGGGCGCCGAGCGCGACGCGATGGAGGTCGTGCTCCCGGTCGTCGCCGTCGCGCCGACGGAGACGTCGGCGACGTTCTTCGCGGTCGAGGGGAAGGCGGATCAGCGCGTTCGGGTTCCCGACGACGTGTTCGCGTCCGCCGGCGGGCTCGAGGTGCGGCTCGCATCGTCGGTCCTCCTCGAGTCGATCGCCGCGTGGCGCTGGCTCGCGGACTACCCCTACGGTTGCGCGGAACAGACGTCCTCGAAGGTGCTCGGCCTCGTCGCCGCGAAGCGGCTCGGGTACGAGGCGTTCGGGGCCGACCTCCAGTCGCTCGCGGATCGCCTCGCCACCTTCCAGCGTCCCGACGGCGGGTTCGCGTTGTGGACGTCGGGGGATCGCAGCTGGGAGTCGTTGTCCCCGTACGTCGCGTGGGCGCTCGTGGAGGCACGGCGCGGCGGGGCCACGGTCGACCCCGCGGTGCTGAAGCGCGCGGGGGACTACCTCTCCGCGCTGCTCCGCCTCGGGGGGTTCGGCTTCGGGGAGCGCGACGGGTGGACGACCCGGGTGACCGCGCTCCACGCGCTCGAGAAGCTCGGGCGTCCCGAGCCGGCGTATTTCCAGGACCTCTTCGACCGGCGCGCCGACGGGCGGCCGACGTGGGCGAGGGCGATCCTCGCGAGGACGATGCTCGCCTCGAACCCGAAGGACCCGCGCGCGGGGGTGCTCGCGCAGGAGGTGCGCGGCCGCCTCGCCGTCGAGGCGCGCGCGGCGCGGCTGCGGGAGCCCGTCCCGGAGTGGGCGTACTGGTTCTTCGGCGGCGACGGTCGCGCGGACGCCTCGGTGCTGATGCTCCTCGTCGAGACCGACCCCGAGCTCGCCGACAAGCTCGCCCGGTCGATCCTCGAGCAGACGACGAAGCGCGGTTCGCGCACGACCCACGACAGCGCCTGGGCGCTCCAGGCGCTCGCGCGATACCGCGAGGTGCGCGAGGCGGGCGCCGGGCCGCGCGAGGCGGAGGCGCGCGTGGACGGCAAGCGCGTGGTGGAGGGACGGTTCTCCGGCGACGCCGCGCAGCAGGTCGCGGGGTCCATGACGATGGAGTCGCTCCTGAAGCGCGCGGCGAAGGCGAAGGACCGCACGCTCGCGCTGACCGTCGAGACGACGGGGAGCGGCCCCGTCCACGCGGGCGCGATCCTGAGTTACGCCCCGCGTTCGGAACGCCCGGCGATCACACGGGGACTGAAGCTCGAGCGGCGCCTTCCCATGCGGGCGGCCGCGGGGGAGGAGGTCGTCCTCGAGATCGCGATCGAGGCGACGGGGCCGGTGCGTTACGTCGCGATCGACGTCCCGATCCCCGCGGGGCTCGAGGCGATCGACCCGGGGCTCGCGACGACCTCGACGGAACCGGCGGCGGAGGAGGAGCGGCCCTGGTGGGAGCCGGGGATCGACCACGTCGAGCGGCACGACGACCGCGTGACCCTGTTCGCGACCGAGCTGCCGATGGGACGCACGGTGCACCGCGTCCCGTGCCGGGCGACGACGCCGGGAACGTACGCGGTCGCCCCCGCCCGGGCCGAGGCGATGTACGCCCCCGAGATCTTCGGCACCGTCTCCGGCGGCACGTTCCGGGTGGAGCCGGCCGAATGAGACGGCGACTGCTGGCCGTCGCGGGCGGCGTGGGGCTGCTCGCCGCGGCGCCGTGGGTGCTGGCGCCGGCGCCGGGTCCCCTCCTCGCGAGGGCGCCGCGACCGACCGTCGAGGTCGTCGATCGTCACGGCCGGCTGCTCCGCTCGGTGCCGGACGACGACGGCACGCGGTACCTGCCGGTCGTGCTCGCCGAGACTTCGCCGCACCTACGCGACGCGGTACTCGCCGCCGAGGACGGTCGTTTCCGCGTGCACCCCGGGATCGATCCGATCGCCCTCGCGCGCGCCGCCGTGCAGAACGCGCGCGCGGGGGCGGTCGTCTCCGGCGGGTCGACCCTCACCATGCAGCTCGCGCGGATCCTCGATCCGAGGCCGCGCGGGCTCGCCGCGAAGGTCCGCCAGGCGGCGCTCGCGGTGCGCCTCGAGGGGGCGTTGTCGAAGGACGCGATCCTCGAGGCCTACCTCTCGCGCGCGCCGATGGGGAACCGGCTCGTCGGTTACGAAGCGGCCTCCCGCGCCTATCTCGGCAAGCCCGCGTCGCAACTTTCCCCGGCGGAGGCGGCGCTGCTCGCGGCGATCCCTCGCGCGCCCTCCGCGCAGAACCCCCGACGCGACCTCGAGGGGCTCCGGCGGCGCCGCGACCGCATTCTCGACCGGATGGAGGGGATCGACGACGCGGCGCGCGAGGCCGCGAAGGCGGAAGCGATCGTGCTCGCGGACGACCCGTTCCGGAGCGAGGCCGCGGAGGCGGTGGCACGTGCGCTCGAGGAGGCTCCCGCGGGGAGCGCGCGCGTCGAGACGGGGATCGATCTCGAGCTCCAGCGGCGCGTCGAGCGCATCGCCGCCGGGCAGCTCCACCGACTGGAAGGTCACGGCGTCACCGCGGTCGCCGTCGCCGTCCTCGACGTGCGGGACGGGACCTGGCTCGCCCTCGAGGGCTCCGGACACGAAGGGCCGGGGATCGACGGCACGCGCGCGCCGCGCCAGCCGGGCTCGGCGCTCAAGCCGTTCACCTACGCCCTGGCCTTCGACCGCGGATTCACGCCGGCGACGGTGATCCCCGACCTGCCGCGGGCGTTCGTCGCCCCCGACGGGACGTGGGTGCCGCGCAATTACGACGACGCCTTCCACGGCCCGCTCCGCGCGCGCGACGCGCTCGCCTGCTCCGTCAACGTTCCGGCGGCGGTGGTGCTCGACGCCGTCGGTCCCGGCGAACTGCTGCGCACGCTGCGCGCGGCGGGGATCTCGACCCTCGCGCAGGACGCGGAGTGGTACGGGCTCGGCCTGACCCTCGGCGCCGGGGAGGTCCGCCTCGACGAGCTGACCGCGGCGTACGCTTCGCTGCTTCGGGGTGGGAGGTGGCGGCGGGCGTCGGTGCTGAAGGGGACGCCGGGCGAGTCGCGTCGCGTGGTTTCGGAAGCCGCGGCGGCGCAGGTCGCCGACATCCTCGCCGACCCCGAGGCGCGCGCTCCGGCCTTCGGCGCGTGGAGCGTGCTGCGCCTGCCGTTCCCTGCGGCGGTGAAAACCGGCACGAGCGAGGGGTTCCGCGACAACTGGGCGATCGGCGGCACGAGCGAGGTCGTCGTCGGCGTGTGGGCGGGGAGCTTCGACCGCGCGCCGATGGGGAACGTCTCGGGAGTCACCGGAGCCGGGAGCGTCTGGCACGAGGTGATGCTCGCCTGGCGGGAGGTCGCGGCGCGGGACTTCGAGCCCGGCCTCCCGGACCCTTCCTCGGGTCTCGAGCGCGCGCGGGTCTGCGCGTTGTCGGGGATGCGCTCCGCGTCGGCCTGCCCGCGAAGCGTCGCGGAGTGGTTTCGGCCGGGATCGCGGCCCGACGATCCCTGCTCCTGGCACCGCGTGCGCGACGACGGCCGCGTCGCGGTGCGCTGGCCCGCGGCGTACCTCGACTGGGCGGCGAAGGAAGGCCTGCTCGAGAACGATCCTCCTGCGGTGGCACGCGCGAGCGGTCCGCCCGAGATCACCGCCCCCGCCGAGGGGGACGCGTTCCTCCTCGCGGCCGACCTGCCGCGGCGGTTCCAGACGGTGGAGCTGCGCGCGGCGGTGCCGGGGAATCCGCGCGAGGTCGTCTGGATCGTCAACGGTCGCGAGCTCGCGCGGGCCGCGGCTCCGTACTCGGTCCGCTTCACGCTCGAGCCGGGGACCCACCGCATCGAGGCCCGCGCCGACGGCCGGATCTCGCGCCCGGTGACCTTCACGGTGTACGGAGGCTGACCGCGCGCTCTGCTACGATCCGGCGTCATGACGCGACGTATCCCTCTCGAGGATTTCTTCCGCAAGCCCGAGCGCACCGGGTTCGAGTTGTCCCCCTCGGGGAGCCACCTCGCCTTCCTCGCCCCATGGGAGCGCAGGCTCAACGTGCACGTGCTCGACCTCGACACGGGGATCGAGCGACGCGTGACCGACGCCCGCGCGCGCGACGTCGCCGGTTTTCTCTGGGCCGACGACGACCGCATCGTCTACGTGCAGGACGCGGGAGGCGACGAGAACTGGCGGCTGCACGCGGTGTCGCGCGACGGTGGGAACCCGCTCGACTTGACCCCGTTCGAAGGGGTGCAGTGCCGCGTCGTGGACGATCTCGAGGAGGTCCCCGGCGAGATCCTCTTCGAGATGAACCGCCGCGACCCGCACGTCTTCGACGTCTACCGCCTGAACGTGAACACCGGCGCGATGACGGCGATCGCCGAGAACCCGGGGAACGTCCAGGGCTGGTACACCGACCACGAGGGGCGCCTGCGCCTGGCGACGACGACCGACGGCGTGAACACGTCGATCCTCTTCCGGGAGTCGGAGACCGATCCCTGGCGGACCGTCGCCACCTACGACTTCCGCGAGACCGCGCAGCCGCTGAAGTTCACCTTCGACAACCGGAACGTCTTCGTCTCCTCCAACGTCGGCCGCGACCGCCGCGCGATCTTCGAATACGACCTCGCGGCGGGGAAGGAGACGCGCCTGGTCTTCGAGCACCCCGAGGTCGACGTCTCGCACCTGCTCGTCTCGAAGGTGCGCAAGGCCGTCACCGGGGTGTTGTTCGAGACCGACAAGCCCCGCTACGTGTTCTTCGACGAGAAGCGTCTCGGGATTCAGCGGCGCATCGACGAGCGACTCCCCGACACGTTCAACGCGATCGCGTCGACCTCCCGCGACGAGAATCGCTGGATCGTCCACGCGACGAGCGACCGCACGCGCGGCGCGTATTGGCTCTACGACGCGCCGGCGGGCACTTTGCGCAAGCTCTTCGACGCGTCGCCGTGGCTTCGCGCGGCCGAGATGGCGGAGATGCGCCCCGTCGCCTTCACCTCCCGCGACGGCCTGCCGCTTCGCGGGTACCTGACGCTGCCCGCGGCGCGCGAGGCGAAGGGGCTCCCCCTCGTCGTGAACCCCCACGGCGGCCCCTGGCACCGCGACGGCTGGGGATTCGACCCGGAGATCCAGTTCCTCGCGAACCGCGGCTTCGCGGTGTTGCAGGTGAACTTCCGCGGATCGACCGGATACGGGCGGAAGTTCCTCGAGGCGAGTTTCGGCCAGTGGGGGCTCGCGATGCAGGACGACATCGCGGACGCCGTCGCGTGGGCGGTCGCCGAGGGGATCGCCGACCCTGCGCGGGTCGCGATCTACGGCGGGAGCTACGGCGGCTACGCGGCGCTGTCGGGACTCACGAAACACCCCGAGCTGTACGCCTGCGGGATCAGCTACGTCGGCGTGTCGAACCTCTTCACGTGGCTTGCCGCGATCCCGCCGTATTGGAAGCCGTACCTCGAGATGATGCACGTGATGGTCGGCCACCCCGAGCGCGACGCCGAGCGCTTCCGCGCGACCTCGCCGTTTTTCCACGCCGACCGGATCCGCGTGCCGCTGCTCGTGGTGCAGGGCGCCAACGATCCCCGCGTCCGCAAGGAGGAGTCCGACCAGATCGTCGCCGCGTTACGCGGGCGCGGCGTCGCGGTCGAGTACCTCGTGAAGGACGACGAGGGGCACGGCTTCCGGAACGAGGAGAACCTCTTCGAGCTCTACCGCACCGTCGAATCGTTCCTCGAGCGTCACCTCGGGGAGCCCGCATCGTAAGGCTCGTCGGGATTCCTCCCGAGCAGCCGCGTCAGCGCCCGACCGAGCTCCGCCCGCCAGAATCCCCACGAATGCCCGTCCGGGGCCTCGTGCGTCGTGACGTCGTAGCCGCGCTCCTTCAGCGCGGCGGCGAAGCGGCGCTGGGGCTCGAGCAGGCGGTCGTAGGTGCCGACGGCGAGATGGAAGCTCACGTCGCGCTTGGGCCCTTCGCGAACGTCGCGGATCACGGCGTCGTCCCCCCGGTGGTACGCGCCGGACTGGCCGACCACGTTCCCGAAGAGGTCGGGTCGGGCGAGGGCGAGGCGCGCGGCCCCGAGCGCCCCCATCGACGGGCCGATCACGACGTTCAGCTCCGGGGCACGGTTGAGGCCGTACCGCTCGCGCACGTACGGGACGAGCTCTTCGGTGAAGAACTTCAGGAAGGCGTCCCCGCCGACGTCGTATTCCTCCATCCGCCGCACCGGCGGCACGAAGACCGCGACGACCGGCGGGATGTCGCCGCGCGCGATCAACACGTCGAGGGTGCGCCAGGCATCGGCGAAGTCCAGGTAGTCCTTCCCGTCGAGAAACCACAACGTCCGCATCCCCGCGGGGCTCTTGTACCCGCCCGGGACGTACATCGCATAGGGACGCTTCTCGCCGAGGACGGCGCTTTCGATCTCGAGGTCGGCGACGTACCCCTCCCACACGAACAGGCCGGAAGGCTGCGGGCCGAGCTCGGGGGGCGGGACGTACCCCGGCATCCGGAGCTCGGAATTGGGTCCGTACCCGCCGACTACCTGGCGCAGGCAGCGCGGATCGAGGATCCACTCCTCGCCGTTCCGCAGGAACTTGTAGTCGAGCCGGGCCTCGTACGCGAGCGGCGCCGCGAGCCACCACAGGTCGGTCCCCTCGACGCGCGCGAGGTCCGGGGCCTTGTCCTCGTCCCACTGCGATGCGTCCCCGATCCACTGGACGCGATTCGCCTCGCCGCGCCAGAAGAGAACCGCGCGCTCCCGGTCGACCAGGGGCGTCGTCACCGTCGCGTCGAGCCGCGCGTCCACCTCGCGCCGTCGCGCCTCCGGATCCATCGCGCCGAGCGCGGCGACCCAGCGCTCGAACCCGGCGGGGCTCGCGTCGAAGGGGGCCGGCGCCGGGGCCGGCGTGCGACGCGCTCCCGCGCACGCGATGGAAACCAGCAGCATCGGAACCACGGCGAGTCGTTTCATCCGCGCCAGTCTACCGGCGATGCGCTCGCCCCGGTTCTATACTCGCAACGTCGCATGGAGGGCGCCGTCATGGTCAAGCTCTACCACCTCGATCGATCCCCCTTCGGATGGAAGGTCCGCTTCGTCCTCGCCGAGAAGGGGATCCCCTACGAGGGGATCGTCCCCCTGAACAAGGCCGACGACCCCGGCTTCGCGAAGCTCAACCCCTACCGCCTCACCCCCGTCCTGCAGGTCGAGGACGGGCGCACGCTCTACGAATCCACCGTCATCTGCGAGTACCTCGAGGACGTCCACCCCGAGCCGGCGCTGCTCCCGAAGGAGCCCTTCGCGCGCGCGCGGATGCGCCTCCTCGAAGACACGACCGATCAGTACCTCTACGCCGCGCTGCGCGAATACCGGGCCTCGCTGTTCGAGTACAGGCCCCCGGTGCTCGTGCGCAAGCCCGAGTCCCAGGTCGACCACAGGGCGCTCGAGGCCTCGCGCACGAAAGTCCACGACCACCTGGCCCGGCTCGAGGCCGAGCTCGGCGACAAGGCCTGGTTCGGCGGGACGCAGTTCACCCTCGCCGACATCACCCTCGCCCCCGCGCTCACCGGGACGCTCGAGCTCCTGGGCGTGCTCCCCGACCCGAAGCGGTACCCGAACCTCGCCGCCTGGCGCGCGCGCATCGTCGAGCGCCCGGCGTACGACGCGTCGAAACCCAAGGAGCCGCTGCGCATCCAGGGATGAGCGACGCGGGGAAGTGGGTCGCGGTCGGCCGCGCCGAGCTCTGGGTCGAGGGGCGCGGCCGCGCCGTCCCGTGCGACGGCGCGACGGTGGCGGTGTTCCGTCACAAGGGGCGCTGGATCGCCCTCGACGACAAGTGCCCGCACATGGGCGCCTCCCTCGCGGCGGGGTTCGTCGCGGGAGACGAGGTCCAGTGCTCGTGGCACGAGTGGCGGTACTCGGTCGAGACCGGGCAGTGCCCGCTCCGCCCGTGGGCGAAGGTGCGCGTCTTCGACGTGAAGGTCGAGCAGGGCGAGGTTTGGCTGCGGGCTCCGGAGCCGGAGGCGCCGCCTCCGGAGGCCCCGCGACCGGAAGAGGACGAGCCGGAGTGGCTCGGCTGGGACCCGGAGAGGTTCTTCAAGAAGAAGGAAGCGGATTGACCCCTGCCATTCGGCGTATATAGTTACGCCATCTGGCAGGAGGTCGTCATGGCCCGTTCGCGCTCCTCGAACCACGAGTCCGATGCCGATCGATATCGGCGGTTCTCCGTCGGGGAGCCGCGCCTCGAGAACCCCTACGTCGCCTTCCTGGGGATGAGCGGGAAGCCCGACGCCGCACTCGTCCGGGAACTGAGCACGGGGCTCCCGTTCACCGCCTTCGCGCGCCTCCAGGACAACCTCGCGGTCACCGCGACCGAGCTCGCGATCCCCCTCGGGATTCCCGTTCGCACGCTCGCGCGACGACGAGCGCAGGGACGGCTGACGACCGACGAGTCCGACCGGCTCGTCCGGGTCTCCCGGGTCTTCGCGGCGACGGTCGATCTCTTCGACGGCCACCTCGACTCCGCGCGGCAGTGGTGGAAGTCCGAGATCCGCGGCCTGGGGTACGTCCGCCCCCTCGACGCGGTGCGGACGGAGGTCGGAACGCGCGCCGTCGAGACGCTGATCCACCAGCTCGCGCACGGGGTGTTTCCGTGACGCTTACCGCGTGGCGCGTCGTCCATCCGCGCTACGCTCCCTCCGCCTTCGACGGGGAAGGTGCCTCCTTCGGGGGCGGTCGCTGGACGAGTGCGGGGCACCGGGCGGTCTACGTCGCCGACTCGATCGCCCTCGCGCTGCTCGAGGTCTTCGTGCACGAGCCGCTCACGCTACTCCCGAGCTACGAGGTCGTCCCCGTGAGCTTCGACGAGGACGAGATGGAGACGGTCGAAGCAGGCCTCCTTCCCCGCGATTGGAGGGCGCCGGTCGCGCCGGCGGCGAATCGAGCGCTCGGCGACGCTTGGCTCGACCGCGCGCGCCTCCCGGTCCTCCGCGTGCCGAGCGCGGTCGTTCCGCGCTCGTGGAACTTCGTCCTCAACCCGGCGCATCCACGGTTCGCGGGTCTGGCGGTCGGTTCGGGCGAAGTCCTGACGATCGATCCTCGCCTCCGACGGAGGTGAGGCGATGTCCCTCGCCCTCCAGGGCCTCCTCCTCTTCCTCTTCATCCCCCTCGTGCTCGTCCTCTACCTGCGGATGCCGCTCGGCCTCCCCGCGAGCGTCCTCGGCGGGATCGCCATCATGCTCGCGCACCGGTTCGTCGCGCGGCCGTGGATGGAGCGTCACCTATCGGCCCGTTGCTTCTGGTGCGGGCGCTCCGGAGCGTCCGTCGACGCGAACTTCGCGTCGAAGGGGGCGACGATCGCCGCGCGCACCTGCACCGAGGATCATCGCGACGACCTCCACGCCTTCGCACACGTCGTCGCGACGGCGAAGCCGCTTCTCGCGCTCCTGATCCTCGTCCCCGTCGCCCTCTACCTCCTCAACGCCCTCGTCGCGATCGCCGGATGGACGATCGTCCCGCTCGGGGCGGCGGCGTGGGGTTTCAAGATCCCGATCGCCCTCGCCGTCGTGACGCTGTCGTTCGCCTGGCCCCTGGGCCGGTTCCTGTCTCGGGAGCCCGCGATCGACTTCCCCGTCCACAACCTGTTCCTCCTCGGTGTGAACAAGACCTTCTGGGTCTTCCGGATCGTGGGGTTGTTCTGGCTGGGGCAGGGGGTGTGGTCGGTGCTCGAGCGGGGATCCGGAGGCGGTTGGTGATCGACCCCGAGACTCGGCAGACGCTGTTCCGGGTCGCGTCCTCCGTCGGAGTCGGCGTCTTCCTCTACTACGCCTTCCTGTTCTTCATGCAGCGCGGCGTGATGTACCCGGCGCCGCGTGGTCCGTGGAACGGAACGGCTCCGGACGGGGCCCGCCGCGTGGCGTTGACCTCCGCCACGGGGCCGGTGGAGGCGTGGTTCCTCCCGCCGCTCGCCGCGAGCGAAGGGGCCGTTCCGGCGGTCGTCTACACGCACGGCAATGCCGAACGGGCCGAGTGGACCCTCCACGAGTTCGAGACCCTCCGACGCGCCGGCATGGCGATCGTCGTCCCCGAGTACCCCGGCTACGGGAGCGCTCCGGGCTCGCCGAGCGAGGAATCGATCACCGCCGCCGTCCTTGCCGCGTACGACTGGCTCGTGGTGCAGCCCGGGATCGACCCGGCACGGATCGTCGCGCACGGCCGGTCGATCGGAGGAGGTGCGGCGACGCGCCTGGCGGCACGACGCCCCGTCGCGGCGATCGTCCTCGAGTCGGCATTCACGAGCGCGCGCGTCTTCGCGCGGCGCTTCCTCGCGCCGGGGTTCCTCGTGCGCGACCCCTTCGACAACCTCGCCGCGCTGCGGGGTTGCCGCGGGCCGCTCCTGGTGATCCACGGCCGCCACGACACGATCGCCCCCTTCGAGCACGGCGAGCGCCTCGCCGCGGCCGTGCCGGGGGCGCGCCTGGTCCCGCTCGAGTGCGATCACAACGACTGCCCGAGGGCCTGGGGGGAGGTCCTGGAGTTCCTCGCCGGGGCCGGGGTGGTGCGCGCGGCGGCCTGAAGAGGGGCGAGTTGTGCGATCCTCCGCCGACCCTGGAGGGGCCCCATGCGTTCGACCGTGTTCCCGATCTTCCTCGCGGTCCTCTTCGTCGCCGCTTCCGCGCGCGCGGCCGATCCGCCGGCGTCTCCCGCGATGGCCGCTGCCGCGAAGGCGTTCCTCGCGTCGCTCGACCCCGGCAAGCGGGCGAAGGCGAACCTCCCGTTCAACTCCGACGAACGCCTCAATTGGCACTTCATCCCGCGCGAGCGGCAGGGGGTCTCGTTCAAGGAGATGACCCCCGGGGAGCGCGAGACCGCAGGCGCCCTCCTGAAGTCGAGCCTGTCGGCGGTGGGATACGACAAGGCGGAGACGATCCGTCGCCTCGAGGAGGTGCTGTTCGCCCAGTCGAAGAACCCCGTCCGCGACACGGAGCTGTTCTTCTTCACCGTCTTCGGCGAGCCGTCGCCGAAGGGGGCGTGGGGCTGGCGGTACGAGGGGCATCACCTCTCGTTCAACTGGACGGTCGTGGACGGGAAACTCGCGGCGTCGACCCCGCAGTTCTTCGGCGCCAACCCCGCCGACGTCCGCGAGGGGCCGCAGAAGGGAACGCGGGCCCTCGCCGCCGAGGAGGACCTCGGACGCGCGCTCGTGAAGTCGCTGCGGCCGGAGCAGCTCGCGCAGGCGCTCGTCGGCGAGGCTTCTCCGGGGGAGATCCTCACCGAAGCGTCCCGGATCGCGTCGATCCAGAAGGACGAGGGGATCCCCTACGGGAAACTCGACGCCGAGCAGCAGGGGCTGGTGCTCTCGCTGATCCGGGAGTACGCCGCCTCGCAGGCGCCCGCGGAGGCGCAGACGCGCCTCACGCGGGTGAAGGGGGACCTCGCCAACCTGAAGTTCGCGTGGATGGGCGGGCTCGAGAAGGGGCAGGGGCACTACTACCGGATCCAGGGCTCGACCGACCTGATCGAATACGACAACACCCAGAACGGCGCGAACCACATCCACTGCGTGTGGCGGGCGTTCCGTGGGGACTGGGGAAGGGACCTGCTCGAGGAGCACTACAAGACGGCGCCGCATCATTCGCCGTCGGGCGGCGCGAGGTGAAACGCGCGGCGTACGTCGTGCTCTGCATCCTCCCGTGCGTGGTCCTGCCGCTCGCGGCGATTCGCGACCTGCGGGTATCCGGGCTGTCCCAGGCGATCGGCTGGCTGCTCTTCGCGACGCTCGCCGCGGCGGTGTGGGTGCTCTCGCGCGGCCGGCAGACGGCGGGGGAGTCCGATCCGCGCCTGCGCATCGGCGGGCTGCTCCTGCTCGTCCCGATCGCGTTGATGGCTTGCGAGTGGGTGGGAATCGGGACGCCGTGGGACGCGACGCCCGAGGAGAACAGGATGCGGTACGCCGTGCTCCTCGCCATGGCGATCGCGGTCGCTGCCGGTTCGTACGTGGTGGCGGACGCGCTCCGCGACGCGGGCGAGAAGCGATTCGCCCCGCTCGCCCTCGTCCTGGGCCTGCTTTCCGGCTCGGCGTACGTCGTGTGGACCTCCTTCCAGCTCGGCGACTTCGCGCTCCGGATCGCCGGCGGCGAGCGCGCGCCCGGGACGGCCGCGATCAACAACGTCTTCGACGCGCTGCTGTTCGCCGCGGGGGTGCTCGCCTACCTCGCGACCGCGTGTCTCGCCTGCGCCCTCGGGCGGGCGGGGCGGCTCGGGCCGGTCGCGGCGCACGTCTACCTCGGGTTGAATCTGCTCGCCTGCGTGATGCTCCTGGCCCGCGGCGTTTCGTACCCGACGCCGGCGAGCGGCCTCGAAGCGTGGTACACGCGCCCCGGGTTCATCGCCGGCATTCCGGCGATGCCGTGGATCATGCCGTATTTTCTGGGGGTGATCTTGGTTCGCGACCGCGGTGGTGCCTCGGCCTGACCGTCGCGACGAAGGAGGGAATCCACGTGCCCCGCAAGACCGCCCACGACTTCGACCAGGAAGTGCTTTCGTTGTTCGACGCCTACGTCCACGGCCTGATCGACCGTCGCGCCTTCCTGGACAAGGCCGCCAAGTACGCCGTGGGAGGCCTTACCGCGGCGATGCTCCTCGACCAGCTCAGCCCCAACTTCGCCGAGGCGGGCGAGGTGAAGCCCGACGACGGGCGGATCGCGGCGGAGCACCTGGAGTTCGACTCTCCAGCAGGCCACGGGAAGATGCGCGGGTACTTCGTCCGTCCTCGGGCTGCGAAGGGGAAGCTACCCGGCGTACTGGTCATCCACGAGAACCGCGGGCTCAACCCGCACATCGAGGACGTCACGCGGCGCCTCGCCCTTCACGACTTCGTCGCCTTCGCCCCCGACGCGCTCTTCCCGCTCGGCGGCTACCCGGGGGACGAGGACAAGGCGCGCGCGCAGTTCCAGCAGCTCGAGCGCGAGAAGTCGCGGGAGGACTTCGTCGTCGCGGCCGGGTGGCTGAAGGCGCGCCCCGAATGCACGGGGAAGATCGGCGCCGTGGGGTTCTGCTGGGGCGGCGGCATGGTGAACTACCTGGCCACGCGCCTGGGCGGCGACCTGTCCGCCGGCGTGCCGTTCTACGGCTCGGCCGCCGACACCGCGGACGTTTCGAAGATCCGGTGCCCGCTGCTCGTGCAGTCGGCCGAGGTGGACGAACGCATCAACGCGAGCTGGCCGGAGTTCGAGAAGGCCCTGAAGGCGGCGAACGTCAAATACGAGCGCCACCTCTACCCGGGCACGCAGCACGGCTTCAACAACGACACGACGCCGCGTTACGACGCGGCGGCGGCGAAGCTCGCCTGGGAGCGGACGATCGCGTTTCTCGACGAACACGTGCGCGGGGCCGCCGACGGGAAGCCGTGATCGCTCCGATCGACGTTTCCACCCGCGCGACGGCGGAGTTCATCGCGGCGCACGTCCCGACCGGAGGATCGGTCCTCGAAGTGGGATGCGGCGAGGGGCACCTCGCGCTCGAGCTTCGGTCCCGCGGCTTCGACGTCATCGGCGTGGACGCGGACGAAACGAACGTCCTGCGCGCCCGGGAGCGCGGCGTCTGCGTGGTGCGCGCGTCGTGGCCGGAGATCGACGTGGCCCCCGTGGATGCCGTCGCCTTCACGAGGTCGCTGCACCACATCCATCCGCTGGACGGGGCGGTGCGCAAGGCGCGGGAGGTCCTGCGGCCCGCGGGGACGCTCCTGGTCGACGACTTCGCGTTCGACCGGGCCGATCGGGCGACGATGCGCTGGTTCCTGGACGTCGTGCGATCCGGAGCCGTCCGGGCGCTTCTGACCGCGTCGCGTCACGAATTCGTCACGATGCTGCTGGCCGCCGCGGACCCCATGGACGCGTGGCGCATGAGGCACGATCACGAGCTTCATTCGATGGAGGCCATGACCCGGTCCATCTCGGAGTGCTTCGCCATCCGGGAGGCGCGGCCGGTTCCTTATCTCTACCGCTACCTCGTGCCGGTTTTCCCGGAGACCCCCGACGCCGCCGCGCTCGTCGACGAGGTGCATCGCGAGGAGGAGCGCCTGGGCGGGCTAGGAGAGATCGTCCTCATCGGCCGCCGCGTCGTGGGGTCGCATCGGGAACCGGGCGAATAGTGCCGTCGGCTTTCCTCGCGAGGCTCAGGGACGCGCCCCCTCTCCGGGCGATTCTCGGCGCGGGCCTCGTCGCCGGGGCCCTGGACATCACGGCCGCGTTCGGCTTCTACGCCCTGCGCGGCGTGAGCCCGGTCCGCATCCTCCAGTCGGTGGCCAGCGGCGTGATGGGATCCGCCGCGTTCTCGGGCGGAGCCTCCACGGCGGCGCTCGGTGCCGCGTTGCATTTCTTCATCGCCACGAGCGCGGCCGCCGTCTTCTATCTGGCGAGTCGGCGCCTGCCGCTACTCGTCCAGCGGCCGTTGGTGTCGGGAGCGGCCTACGGCGTCGCCGTGTACCTGTTCATGAACCACGTCGTCCTGCCGCTCTCGGCGGTCGCGAACCGGCCGTTCGTCCTCGGCACCGCGATCGTGATGGTGGGCATTCACATCGTGTGCGTCGGATTGCCGATCGCGCTCATCGTTCGACGTGCGGTCCCCGGCACGAGCATCGGCACCCGTCGACGGTAGCTCTCGTACGCGGCGCCGTGTTCGGCGACGAGGTCGCGCTCCTCGAGCCGGATGGCGACGAAGATGTACGCGGTTGTCATGATCGCGAAGGTCAGGTGCGCGGCGGTCATCGTCGGCGTCGCCCAGAAGGCGAAGAACCATCCGACGTAGAGCGGGTGCCGGACCAGCTTGTACGGCCCCGGCTGCACGAACCGGAGCGGGGTGTAGGGCCGGTCGAGGAGGGCGAGCCACACCTGCCGCAGCCCGAACAGGTCGAAGTGGTTGATCAGGAAGGTGGTGACGAGGACGAGCCCCCAGCCGAAGGCGAACAGGGCGTACGCGAGACCCCGGGCGATCGGCGACTCGAGGCTCCAGACCGTTCCCCCCAGCGGCTGCCAGAACACGAACATCGCGATCAGGCACAGGCTCGAGGCGAGCACGTAGATCGGCCGCTCGAGGGGCGGCGCGACGATGCGGGTCCACCACCGCTTGAAGGCGGGACGCGCCATCGCGCTGTGCTGGACGGCGAACAGGGCGAGCAGGCCCAGGTCCACGGCGAGCGCGGCGCCGAAGGGGATCCGCGGGGGGCCGTCGAGCGTCGTCGGCACGAGGAATCCTCCGACGAAGCCGAACGCGTAGAGGAAGGTCCCCAGGAAGGTCAGGTAGCTGACGCAGCCGAAGGCGAAGATGGCGAGGCGGCGGATCATGGCGGGTTCCTCCGCCGGTCAAGGTGCGCCGGCGGGTCGATTCCTCCCATCGGCCGAATGTCCCGACGGGGCTAGAATCGACCGGCGGGACCCCCGACAAATGTCCCGGACCCCGCCGTCCGAGGAGTCACGGACCGGTGAGCGAACCGACCCCACGCCAGGCCATCCGCTACCTGCGCTCGTCCGACGGGGCCCGGCTGGCGTGGGCGGAGGCCGGGAGCGGCCCGACGCTGGTCAAGGCGTCGAACTGGATGACCCACCTCGAGCTCGAGTGGCACAGCCCCGTCTGGCGGCATTGGCTGCGCTTCCTCGCCGGGAACTTCCGGTTCGTGCGCTACGACGAGCGCGGCTGTGGGATGAGCGACTGGGATGTCGAGGACGTGAGTCCCCCGCGATGGGTCGAGGACCTCTCCGCGGTCGTGGCCTCCGCCGTCCCGGAGCCGACGTTCGCCCTGCTCGGCATCTCCCAGGGCGCGGTCCCCGCGATCGAGTTCGCCGTGCGCCACCCCGAGCGGGTCAGCCACCTCGTGTTGTACGGCGGCTACAGCCAGGGCTGGGCGGCGCGCGGCGACGAGGCCACCCGCCGCCGGTACGCGGCGATGGTCGAGCTGATCGAGCACGGCTGGGGCCGGCGCAACCCGGTCTTCCGCCAGCTGTTCACCTCGCGGTTCATCCCGGGCGGCACCGACGAGCAGCTCGACTGGTTCAACGAGCTCTGCCGGAAGACGACCTCCCCGAAGAATGCCGCGCGGCTTCTGCAGTCCCGATCGGAGGTCGACATCCGCGCGCTGCTCCCGGAGGTCCGGGTCCCGACCCTCGTCGTGCACGCGCGCAACGACGATGTGATCCCGATCGGCGTCGGCCGGGTCCTCGCGGCCGAGATCCCCGGCGCCCAGTTCGTCGAGCTCGACTCCGCGAACCACATCCTGCTCGAGGACGAGCCCGCGTGGGGCCGCTTCTGCGACGCGGTGCTCGATTTCACGGGCGTCGCGGCGGCGTATGATCCCGCCTCTCCTTTCGCGACGCTCTCTCCCCGCGAGCGGGAGGTGCTCGCCCTCGTCACCGACGGGCTCGCGAACGCCGAGATCGGCGAGCGCCTGGGGATCAGCGAGAAGACGGTGCGCAACCACGTCTCGAACGTCTTCGACAAGCTCGGCGTCTGGACGCGGGCGCAGGCGATCGTGTTCGCCAGGGACCGGGGGTTCCGGGGGTCTGAGCCCCGCGGGGAGGGATCGGAGTCGAAGCGGTGACCACGAAACCTCCCGAGCCGAAGCCCCTCCACATCGGCATCGTCGCCTGTTCCGCCGAAGGGGCGGCGCTTTGTTACCGGACGATCTGCTCGGAGGGCTCGGCGCTGCTGGGGCCCCACGACCACCCCGAGGTCTCGCTTCACACGAACCCGCTCGCCGGATACCGGGACTGCCTCGACCGCGGCGACCTCGACGGCGTGGCCGAGCTCATGCTCGACTCCGCACGGAAGCTCGCCGCCGCGGGGGCCGACTTCCTCATCTGCCCGGACAACACGAGCCACCGGGCCTACTCGCGGGTCGTGCGGACGTCACCCCTGCCTTGGCTGCACATCGCCGACTGCGTCGCGGACGAGGCGGTCGCACGCGGGAACCGGCGGCTCGGGCTCACCGGCACGCACTGGCTCGTCGCCAGCGAGGTGTACCCCGAGAGATTGCAGGCTCGCGGCCTCGCATGCGTGCGCCCGTCGGACGCCGAGCGCGACGAGATGGGCCGACTCATCATGGACGAGCTCGTGTACGGCGTCTTCAAGCCCGAAACGGTCGCGCGATTCCTGGCGATCGTCCGGAATCTGCTGGCCAAGGGCTGCGACGCGGTGATCCTCGGGTGCACGGAGATCCCGCTGATCCTCGACGACACGAACTCGCCGCTGCCGACGCTGGATTCCACGCGCCTTCTGGCGCGGGCGGCGCTGCGGAGGGCGGTGGAGGGGGCCGGCCAAGCCCGCGGGGGCGGAACGGGCGTATAGTGCGACCACGTTTCCGTGCCGGGGGGGGGCAAGCTGTGAAGCCATTCCGGTTGTGGTCGTTACCGCGTAATCCAGAACTGGGCTTACCGCTTGACCTGGTCAGGCCGAAATCTCGTGATGCGGACCACGACAGGAGCCAGCACAGATGAGCAAGGTAACCCCGTTCCTGATGTTCAACGACCAGCTCGAGTCCGCCATCGAGTTCTACACTTCAACGTTCCCGGACTCCAGGGTCACGAATGTCGCCCGCACTGGCGAAGATGGCCCCATCAACTCGGCCGAATTCGTCATCGGCGGTCAGTCCTTCATGGGCTACAACGGCGGTCCGTACTTCACCTTCTCCGAAGGCTTCTCGCTGTTCGTGGAGTGCGAGGACCAGGAGGAAGTGGACGCGTACTGGAATAAGCTCGTCAAGGCCGGAGCCACCAAAATGCAGTGTGGCTGGATCAAGGACCAGTTCGGCCTATCTTGGCAGATTGTCCCGAAGCGATTCATCGAACTCATCCGCGACAAGAACCCTGCGAAAGTGAAGGCCGTCATGGACGCCATGATGCAAATGGTGAAGCTCGACGTGGCGGCCCTTGAGAGAGCGTACGACTCGGTGCGATGAGCGTAGCGCCCGATCCAAGACGCCGCCCGGGGCCGGGCCTGCCGCCGCAAGAGAGCGCGGGACCGTTCGGCGGGGCGCGGACGCGGAGCGCGATCGTTCGGCGTCTCATGACCTCGCCACAAGGAGGCACGCGTGATGTTCAAGGGAATCGTGTTCCTCTGCGCGATGGGAGCCTCGATGCTTGCGGCCGACGTCCAAGCGCAGACTGTGGCGGACGAGCTTCGAAGCGTGGAGCGCAAGCGGACCCGGGCTCTTGTGGAAGGCAACATGGAGGTGGCGCGGCCGTTGCACGCGGATGACTTCCAACTGATAAACCCGATGGGCGGTGTTCTCTCGAAGCAGGAGTACTTGGGGCTGGTTGCCTCCGGCGAGATCGACTATCTCGAGTGGGAACCGGAATCGATCGAGGTGAGGTTGTTCGGTAACGCCGCGGTCCTCCGATATCGTGCACCGTTGAAGATCGTCGTGAAGGCCGCGCCAAACGCACCATCGGGCCGCTTCTGGTTCACGGACCTCTATGAGAAGAGGGATGGCCGGTGGCAGATCGTCTGGTCGCAAGGAACTCAAACCCAATAACTCGGAGGGCCGGCACAAGGAACGCCGAACGAGCAGATCCGGCCGGGACCGGTCTTACGCACCCGTCGACCGGTGGGAGTTTCGTCTTCGAGCGCGGGCGCAAGCCAGGGGGAGAACGATGAACAAGCTGTTGTGGGTTCTGCAGGTCCTCGCCGCGTTGCTCTACGCGGCTTCGGGCGTCATGAAGGTCTTCATGTTCGAGAAGATCAGCCAGGACGTCCCGTCGTTCGGCGCGCTGCCGCGGGAAGCGTGGACGGCGCTCGGCATCCTGGAGCTCGCCTGCACCATCGGGCTCATCGTCCCCGGCGTCCTCCACTGGCGACCGCAACTGACCGTCGTGGCGGCCGCGCTCCTGGCGGCGGAGAGCCTCGTGTTCATCTGGGTGCACGTCAGGTACCACGAAATGGCGCCCATCATCTTCAGTGGCGTCCTGGGCCTCGTCATGGCGTTCATCGCGTATGGCCGGATGGTTCTCCGGCCCATCGCCTGACGAGCCGGTTCGAGGCGCAGGAGGAGTGACGATGGCCGAGCATCGAGTGTTCGCGATGAAGTTCTCGAAGATCTATCCGATGTACGTCGCCAAGGCGGAACGCAAGAACCGGACGAAGGCGGAAGTCGACCGGATCATCTGCTGGCTGACGGGGTACGACCCGGCCGGGTTGCGGCGGCAGATCGAGCAGGAGAACGATCTCGAGACCTTCTTCGCTCAGGCCCCGGCCTTCCACCCGAAAAGTTCGCTCATCAAGGGGGTCGTGTGCGGGGTTCGCGTCGAGGATGTCGAGGATCCGCTGATGCGGAAGGTGCGATACCTCGACAAGCTGATCGACGAGCTCGCCAAGGGAAAGACGATGGAGAAGATCCTGAGGGATTAGCGGGGCTCGCCGGGGTCGCCGGCGCCGGCTATCGCGTCGCCTCGTACCCCAGCACCGGCCCCAGCCACCGTTCGACCTCCGCGACCGTCATCCCCTTCCGCTTCGCGTAGCTCTCCACCTGGTCGCGCCCGATCTTGCCGACCGTGAAGTACTGCGACTCGGGGTGGGCGAAGTAGAGGCCGCTCACCGACGCCGCCGGCATCATCGCGAACGACTCGGTCAGGCGGATCGTGGCCTGGCGCTCGACGTCGAACAGGCGCCACAGCGTCGCCTTCTCGGTGTGGTCGGGCTGCGCGGGGTAGCCGGGAGCCGGGCGGATGCCGCGGTACCGCTCGTGGATGAGGTCGTCGATCGACAGTTCCTCGTTGCGCCCGTACCCCCAGTCGCGGCGGGCGCGCTGGTGGACGAGCTCGGCGAACGCTTCCGCGAGCCGGTCGGCCAGCGCCTTCGCCAGGATGGCGTTGTAGTCGTCGTGCTCGGCTTCGAACCGCTTCACGACGGCGTCGAGGCCGATCCCCGTCGTGACCGCGAATCCGCCGATCCAGTCGATCTTCCCCGACGAGAGCGGGGCGATGAAATCCGACAGCGCGTACAGGGGCTTGTTGTCCGCCTTCGCGCGCTGCTGGCGAAGCGTGTGCAACCGCGCCATCGGGTTGCGCCCCGCCTCGTCCTCGTACACGACGATGTCGTCGCCGTCGGATTGGGCCGGGAAGAAGCCGTAGACGCCGAAGGCGTGGACGGAGCGCTCGGCGAGGAATCGCTTCAGCAGCGTCTGGGCGTTCTCGAAGAGCTCGCGCGCCGCGGGGCCGCGGTTCGGGTCGTCGAGGATCTTCGGGTAGGACCCCTTCATCTCCCAGGCGTGGAAGAACGGCGACCAGTCGATGAACGGGATGATCTCGTCGAGCGGGAAGTCCGCGAGCAGGCGCGTTCCCTGGAACGCCGGGACCGCGATCTCGGCGCGCTCCCAGTCGTATTTCGGCGCGCGGCGGCGGGCCTCCGCGATCGGGAGGATCGGCTCGGTCTCCCGCGCCCCGTAGGCCTCCCGGACCTTGGCGTATTCGGCCCGGATCTCGGCGGCGTAAGGCTCGCGCGTCGCGGGGTGGAGGACGTTCCCGACGACGTCCACCGCGCGCGAGGCGTCGAGCACGTGCACGACGGCGTTCGGGTACTCGTGCGCGATCCTCACCGCGGTGTGTTTCTTCGAGGTCGTCGCGCCGCCGATCAGGAGCGGGACGGTGAACCCCTGCCGCTTCATCTCGTGGGCGACGTGGACCATCTCGTCGAGGGACGGCGTGATGAGCCCCGACAGGCCGATCACGTCGGCGCCGATCTCCCGCGCCTTCGCCAGGATCCTCTCGCACGGGACCATCACGCCGAGGTCGATCACCTCGTAGTTGTTGCAGGCGAGGACGACCCCGACGATGTTCTTGCCGATGTCGTGGACGTCCCCCTTGACGGTCGCGAGGAGGATCTTCCCGCGGGTCGAGGCGGTGTTCCCGGTGCGGCGCTTCTCCTCCTCCATGTACGGGAGGAGCCACGCGACCGCCTTCTTCATGACCCGGGCGCTCTTGACCACCTGCGGGAGGAACATCTTCCCGGAGCCGAAGAGGTCGCCGACGACGTTCATTCCGTCCATCAGCGGCCCTTCGATCACGTCGAGGGGGCGGGGGTACTTCCTCCGGGCCTCCTCCACGTCCTCGTCGATGTGCTCGACGATCCCCTGGATCAGGGCGTGGCGCAGGCGCTCCTCGACGGGGAGCCTCCGCCACGCGTCGTCCACGATCTTCGCCTTTCCCTTCCCCTTCACCGTCTCGGCGAACGCGACGAGGCGCTCGGTCGCGTCGGGGCGGCGGTTGAGGATCACGTCCTCGACGTGCTCCAGGAGGTCCGGAGGGATCTCGTCGTACACGGCGAGCTGGCCGGCGTTGACGATCCCCATGTCCATGCCGGCGCGGATCGCGTGGTAGAGGAAGGCCGCGTGCATCGCCTCGCGGACGAGGTCGTTCCCGCGGAACGAGAAGGAGAGGTTCGACACCCCCCCGGAGATCTTCACCTTGGGGAGGCGCGACTTGATGCGCCGCGTCGCCTCGATGAAGTTCACGGCGTAGGGGTCGTGCTCCTCGATCCCGGTCGCGATCGCGAGGATGTTCGGGTCGAAGATCACGTCCTCGGGGGGGAAGCCGACCTCGTCGACGAGGATCCGGTAGGCGCGTTCGGCGATCGCGACCTTGCGGTCGACCTCGACCGCCTGCCCCGTCTCGTCGAACGCCATCACGACGACGGCGGCGCCGTAGCGGCGCACGGTGCGGGCCTGCGCGCGGAAGGCGTCTTCCCCCTCCTTGAGGGAGATCGAGTTGACGACCGCCTTTCCCTGCAGGCACGCCAGCCCGGCCTCGATCACGGAGAACTTCGAGGAGTCCACCATGATCGGGATCTTCGCGATCTCGGGCTCGGACGAGACGAGGTGCAGGAACGTCGCCATCGCCTTTTCGGAATCGAGCAGCCCCTCGTCCATGTTGACGTCGAGGACGTTGGCGCCCCCCGCCACCTGGTCGCGCGCGACCTCGAGGGCGGTCTCGTAGTCTCCGGAGAGGATCAGGCGGGCGAACTTCTTCGAGCCGGTGACGTTCGTGCGTTCGCCGATCATCGTGAAGTTCGCGTCGGGGCGGAGGGTGAACGGCTCGAGGCCGCTCAACTGCAGGAACGGGGAGCGCTCGACCGGCGCGTGCGGGGCGACTCCTCGCACCGCTTCGTCGATCGCACGGATGTGGTCGGGGGTCGTCCCGCAGCAGCCGCCGACGAAGTTCAACCAACCCTCGCGGGCGAACTCGCGCAGCGTCGCCGCCATCATGGACGGCGTCTCGTCGTACCCCCCGAAGGCGTTGGGGAGCCCCGCGTTCGGGTAACACGAGATGTACTTCGGCGCGACGCGCGCGAGGTCCTCCATGAAGGGGCGCATCTGCTCGGCGCCGAGGGCGCAGTTGAGCCCCACGCTGAGCAGGTCGGCGTGGGAGATCGACACCCACGCCGCCTCGACGGTCTGCCCCGAGAGAGTCCGTCCGCTGTTGTCGGTGATCGTGAGCGACGCCATCACCGGAACGCGGCGCCCCGTCTCCTCGAACAGCTCCGCGATCGCGAAGAGCGCCGCCTTGAGGTTGAGCGTGTCGAAGGTCGTCTCGGGAAGGAGCAGGTCGATCCCGCCGTCGAGAAGGCCGCGTGCCTGTTCCTTGTAGGCACCTTTCAGCTCGCGGAAGGTGATCGCGCGGAAGGCGGGGTTGTTCACGTCGGGGGAGAGCGACGCGGTGCGGTTGGTCGGGCCCATCGCCCCGGCGGCGAACCGCGGGCGGCCGGGGGTCCGGCGCGTCATCTCCCTTGCGGCGCGCACGGCGATCTCGGCGGCCGCCTTGTTGATCGCGTAGACCTCGGGCTCCATGGCGTAGTCGGATGCCGAGATCGACGTCGCGTTGAAGGTGTTCGTCTCGACGAGATCCGCCCCCGCCTCGAGGTAGGCGAGGTGGATCTCCTCAACGATCTTCGGCTGCGTCAGGCAGAGGAGGTCGTTGAACCCCTTCAGGTCCTTCGGGTGATCCGCGAAGGCTTTCCCCCGGAAGTCCGCCTCGGAGAGGCGGTACCCCTGGATCATCGTCCCCATCGCGCCGTCGAGGACGAGGATCCGCTCGCGGAGGAGACGTTCGAGGCTCACTCCGGGGTCACCACGAGATCGAAGGTCAGCTTGAGGTTCTTCTGCCCCATCGTGGCGTCCACGAGCCTGGGCTCGACGCGCATCGGACCGCGATGCGCCGCGACCTTCCAGGAGGTGTCGGTCGTGATCGGAAGCGGGGGGAGGAGGGGGGCGATGTCGACGGTCCCCGTCATGGGGAGCGGCAGCTTCACCTCCTCGAAGCGCAGGTAGGCGACCTTCCGGCCGTTCGCCTCCTTGAACTGGAGGGACAGCCGGGGCGCGACGGGGACGTTGACGCCGAGCTCGGGGATGCTCAGCTGGAGCGAGCTCAACAGGTGGCCGCGGTCTCCCGCCGCCGGCTCGAAGCCGTTGATGCGCAGGTCGCCCAGGCGAAGCTCGAGCGAGCGGCCCCCGCCCAGCGAGACGGAGACCCGCTCCGGGGCCATCTTCCCGAGAAGGTCGTTGAGGGTGGCCGTGTCGAGCGTGACGTCCACCCGGGCCTCGGCGGCCGGGGCGAATGCAAAAAGGGCGGCGGCGAAGCCCAGGGTCAGGGCCTTATTCAATGGAGTCCTCCCTGCAGATTCCCCTCGAACGGCGGAAGTGTACCGTCCCGGAGCGCCGCGGCGCTTGCGGGCCGCGGGGGGGTCCGGCAGGATTTCGCGTCATGGTCGCCGCCTGGCTGCTCGCCGCGTCCCTCCTCCCCGCCGGCCCGGAGCGGATCCTGGGGGAGGTCCGGCGCCCCGGTGCCGCGGTCGTCGTCCTGAACGTCTGGGCGACGTGGTGCCAGCCCTGCCGGGAGGAGTTTCCCGACCTGCTCCGCCTCGAGCGCGAGTACCGCGCGAAGGGGGTGCGCCTGGTCCTCGTCTCCGCCGATTTTCCCGACGCCGTCGCGGAGGCCGAGGCGTTCCTGAGGCGGCACGGCGTCGCGTTCCAGACGTTCCTGAAGGACGGCGACGTCCCCGACCAGGCATTCATCGACGGCCTCGACCCCCGCTGGAGCGGGGCCCTTCCCGCGACGATCGTGTTCGACGGGGCCGGACGCAAGACCGCCTTCTGGGAAGGGAAGGCCGACTACGCCACGCTCGAACGACACGTGAAGGAGGCCCTGAACCCATGATCCTCGCCAGCCTGCTGCTCGCCGCCGCCGCCGCCGCCGCCGCCGCCGGCCCCGGAACCGCGGCCCCCGCTCTCGACGTGAAGATGAAGGGGGTGGACGGGAAGGAAACGACGATCGCCCAGGCCGCCGGCACCAAGGGCACGCTCGTGATCTTCACCTGCAACCACTGCCCGTTCGTGAAGGCGTGGGAGGAGCGCACCGTCGCGCTCGGCAACGAAGCCCTCTCGAAGGGGCTCGGCGTCATCGCGATCAACGCGAACGATCCGGGCGTCCAGCCCGAGGACGGATTCGAGGCGATGCAGGCGCGCGCGAAGGAACGCGGCGTGAAGTACCCCTACGTCGTCGATGGGGACTCCTCGGTCGCGAAGGCGTTCGGCGCGACGAAGACGCCGGAGTTCTTTCTGCTCGACGCGACCGGGAAGGTCGTCTACCACGGCGCCCTCGACGACAACGCGCGCGAGCCGGAAAAGGTCACCGCGAGGTACCTGCAGGACGCGATCGACGCCCTTCTGTCCGGAAAAGCGATCGACGTGAAGCAGACGAAGGCGCTCGGCTGTTCCATCAAGTGGAAGAAGAGCGCCTGACGCGGCGCGACAAGCCTTGAAGCGGGTTGGGGTGGGTTGCTACGATCCACCCCACACATGAATCAGGACCAGGTCGGTACCTTTTCGTTTCCCAAGTGGGTGGACCGTCTCCGCGACGTCCTGGGCGCCATCCTACTGGGCATCCTCCCCATCTATCTCGTGATCTTGGTTTGGTACGGCGCCTCGCCACGCACCACCGACGTGGGGTATGCGCCGGTCCAGCCGATCCCGTACAGCCATGCGCTGCACGCGGGGCAGCTCGGCATCGACTGCCGTTACTGCCACAACACGGTCGAGAACGCCGCGCACGCGGCGATCCCGCCGACGCAGACGTGCATGAACTGTCACGCCAAGATCCGGACCACCTCGCCGAAGCTCGTCGCGCTTCGCGAGAGCTACACCACCGGGATGCCGATCCCGTGGGTGAAGGTGCACGACCTTCCCGACTACGCCTACTTCAACCACAGCGCGCACGTGCGCCGTGGCGTGGGCTGCGTCGAATGCCACGGACGCGTGGACAAGATGGAGGTCGTCTACCAGGCGCAGACGCTCAGCATGGGCTGGTGCCTGGACTGCCATCGCAACCCCGAGCCGCGCCTGAGGCCGGTGGATCAGGTGACGAACATGGCGTGGCAACCCGAGGGCGACCGCGCGGAGCTGGGCAGGAAGCTCCGCGCCGCGCTGAACCTCAATCCATCGCAGGACTGCAGCACATGTCATCGATGACCGACGAGCACCACGACGGCCGGGCGTACTGGCGCAGCCTCGACGACCTGGCCGACAAGCCCGAGTTCCGGGAGCTCGTCCGGCGGGAGTTCCCGCTCTTCGCGGACGAGATGCTCGCCCCGTCGCGGCGGGACTTCCTCAAGCTGATGGGCGCCTCGGTCGCGCTCGCGGGCCTGACCGGCTGCCGCCGCTGGCCGGCGGAGCTACTCGTCCCGTTCGCGCACCGCCCCGAGGGGTACGTCCCCGGCGTGCCGGTGCAGTACGCGACGTCGATGGAGATCGGCGGCTCGGTCCAGGGGCTGCTCGTCACCGCTTACGACGGGCGCCCGATCAAGGTCGACGGGAACCCGATGCACCCCGCCTCGCTCGGGGGGACCGACCACCTCGCGCAGGCGAGCGTCCTCCAGATGTACGACCCCGACCGCGAGGTCCGGGTGTCGGAGCGGCAGGGCGAGGTCTTCGTCGAGCGCGGCTGGGACGCCTTCCTCGCGCACGCCCTGCCGACGATGCGCGAGCACAAGGCCGACGGCGGCCGCGGACTTCGCGTCCTGTGCGAGGCCTCCTCCTCCCCGAGCCTCGCCGATCTCAAGGCGCGCTTCCTCGCGGCCTACCCCAACGCGTCGTGGCACACCTGGGAGCCGCTGAACCGCGACCAGGAGCGCGAAGGGGCGCGCCTGGCGTTCGGACGGGCCGTCCGGACCCATTACGCGCTCGCCGAGGCCGAGGTCGTCCTCGCGCTCGACGCGGATCTGCTGATGGCGCACCCCGACGGCGTCCGGTACGCGCGCCACTGGGGCTCGCGCCGCTCGGCGGCCGGCGGGTCGATGAACCGCCTCTACGCCGTCGAGAGCGTGTATTCGCTCACCGGCGGCGTCGCGGATGTCCGCATTCCCGTGCAGGCCCGCATGGTGGCGGTGGTCGCAGGCAAGGTCGCCGCAGCCCTCCTGAAGGCGGGGGTCGCGCTTCCCGAGAGCCTCCAGTCGATTCGCCCGGCGATCGATGCGTTCGGGCGCAACGCCTTCACCGACCCCGCGATCGAGAAGATCGCCGCCGACCTCGCCGCGAACCGCGGGCGGTCGATCGTCGCGGCGGGGCCGCGGCAGCCCGCCGTCGTCCACGCGCTCGCCCACGCGATCAACGCGATGCTCGGCAACGCCGGGACGACGGTGCGCTACACCGAGGATCCCGAGGGCGACCGCCCGGCGCACGCCGCGTCGCTGGGTGCCCTCACCGCCGCGATCGGTAACGGCGGCGTGAAGACGCTGATCCTGCTCGGGGGCAACCCCGTCTTCGACGCCCCCGCCGACGCCGGCCTCCCCGCGGCTCTCGGCAAGGTCCGCGAGACCTGGCGGCTGGGGGACTACCTCGACGAGACGTCGGAGGTGTGCTCCTGGCACCTGCCGAAGGCCCATTACCTCGAGGCGTGGAGCGACCTCCGCTCGTGGGACGGAACGTGGGGGGTGACGCAGCCCGTCCTCGAGCCGCTCTACGACGGGAGAACCGCGGCCGAGACCCTCGCGCTCCTGCTCGAGGAGCCGACCGCGAAGGGGTACGACCTCGTCCGCCGCTCGCTCGGCGGCGCGCTCGGGACCCCCGATTTCGAGCCGCGCTGGAGACAGGTGCTCCACGACGGCATCGTCGCGGACAGCGCCTTCCCCGCGATCGTCCCCGAGATCACCGCGGCCGCATGGTCGTCGGAGCTCGCCGCGGCGGCGGGGACGACCGCCGTCGAGGGGTCGAAGCTCGAGGTCGTCTTCGAGCGCTCGATCCCCGTGCACGACGGCCGCTTCGCCAACCTCGGCTGGCTGCAGGAGATGCCCGAGCCGTTCACGAAGACGACGTGGGACAACCCCGCGATCGTCGGTCCCGCGACCGCGAAGGCGCTGGGCGTCGGAACCGGCGACGTGGTCAAGGTCACGGTGGACGGGCGCTCGATCGAGATCCCCGTCTTCGTGCTCCCCGGGACCGCCGCGAACACGATCGTCCTCCACACCGGCTGGGGCAGGCGCCGCGCGGGCCGCGTGGGGACGGGGCGGGGGTTCGACGTCTACCCGGTGCGCAGCGCGGCCTCGTCGTGGTTCGGAGTCGCCGAGGTCGCCGGGACCGGGGCGACCTACGACATCGTCTCCGTCCAGGACCACCACGTCGTCGACGATCTCGGCAAGACCGAGCGCGACCGGCGCGCGCTGCACCTGGTCCGCGAGGCGGACCTGGATTACTTCCGGGAGCATCCCGACTTCGCGCAGCACATGGTGCACGTCCCGGGCGACATCCAGCTGTGGAGCCCCCACGCCTACGAGGGGTACAAGTGGGGGATGACGATCGACCTGTCGTCCTGCATCGGGTGCGGGGCGTGCGCGGTCGCCTGTTACGCCGAGAACAACATCCCGGTGGTCGGCAAGGCGGAGGTAAGGCGCGGCCGCGAGATGAGCTGGCTGCGCATCGACCGGTACTTCCAGGGAAGCCCCGACCGGCCGCACTCGCTCGCCTTCCAGCCGATGACCTGCCACCACTGCGAGAACGCCCCCTGCGAGCAGGTGTGCCCCGTGGCGGCCACCGTGCACGACCAGGAAGGCCTCAACGTGATGGTCTACAACCGCTGCATCGGCACGCGGTACTGCTCGAACAACTGCCCGTACAAGGTGCGGCGGTTCAACTACTTCAACAACCACAAGCACCCCAACGCGATCGAGTCGATGGTCTACAACCCCGAGGTCACGGTCCGCTCGCGAGGCGTGATGGAGAAGTGCACCTTCTGCATCCAGCGGATCGAGGGGGCCAAGATCCGGGCGAAGAACGATCAGCGGCGCGTGCAGGACGGCGAGATCGTCACCGCCTGCCAGCAGGCCTGCCCGACGCAGGCGATCGTCTTCGGCGACCTGAACGACGAGGGGAGCCGCGTCGCGGCGGCCTTCGGGGACAAGCGCAGCTACGGCGTCCTCGAGGAGATCAACACCAAGCCGCGGCTGAAGTACATGGCGCGCCTCAAGAACCGGCCGGAGGGGTTCACGGTCGAGCCCCCGACGTCCGGCCACGGCGGCGGCCACCACGGCTCGGAGGCCTAGAGGCATGGGCGTCATCTCCATCGATCGCCGGGAAGTCCTCGACAACACGACGGACGACCCGACCCGGCGCGCGCCGCTGATCCTCGGCGAGAACGACTACGCGTCGGTCACCGAGAAGGTCTGCCGGATCGTCGAGGCGCCGAAGCCCCCGAAGGCGTGGTACGTCGGTTTCGCCGTCGCCTCGTTCTTCGCGGGGATCCTCGGCGCGATGATCCTCTACCTGTTCACGACGGGCGTGGGCGTCTGGGGCCTGAACAAGCCGGTGAGCTGGGGCTTCGACATCACCAACTTCGTGTTCTGGGTCGGCATCGGCCACGCCGGGACGCTGATCTCCGCGATCCTCTTCCTGTTCCGGCAGAACTGGCGGACCTCGATCAACCGGTTCGCCGAGGCGATGACGATCTTCGCGGTCATCTGCGCCGCGACCTTCCCGGGGATCCACGTCGGCCGGGTCTGGTTCGCATACTGGCTCTTCCCGATCCCGAACCAGATGCAGATGTGGCCGAACTTCCGCAGCCCGCTGCTCTGGGACGTCTTCGCGGTCTCCACGTACGCGACCGTGTCGCTGGTCTTCTGGTTCATGGGGATGATCCCCGACCTCGCCACGATCCGGGACCGGGCCTCCGGCAAGATCCGGCAGTTCGCCTACGGCCTGTTCAGCCTCGGCTGGCGCGGCTCGCACCGGCACTGGCACCGCTACGAGCGCGCCTACCTGCTGCTCGCCGCGCTCGCGACGCCGCTTGTCCTCTCGGTGCACTCGGTCGTGTCGTTCGACTTCGCGACCTCGATGCTCCCGGGCTGGCACGCGACGATCTTCCCGCCCTACTTCGTGGCGGGCGCGATCTTCGGCGGATTCGCGATGGTGCTCGTGCTGATCGTCCCCGCGCGCGAGTGGTTCGGCCTCAAGGAGATCATCACCCTCCGGCACATCGACAACATGTGCAAGATCCTGCTCGCGACCGGGATGATGGTCGGCTACGCGTACGCGATCGAGTTCTTCATCGCCTGGTACAGCGGCAGCCCCACCGAGCGCTTCGTCTTCATCAACCGCGCCTTCGGCCCGTACTGGTGGGCGTACTGGACGATGGTCACCTGCAACGTGATCGTGCCGCAGGTCTTCTGGTCGAAGGCGGCGCGCTCGAACGTCTGGGTCGTGTGGACCGTCGGCGTGCTCGTCAACGTGGGCATGTGGTTCGAGCGCTTCGTCATCATCGTCACCTCGCTCCACCGCGACTTCATCCCGTCGAACTGGTCGATGTACGAGCCGACGTGGGTCGAGTACCTGACCCTCGCCGGGAGCTTCGGCCTGTTCTTCACCCTCTTCCTGCTGTTCCTGCGGTTCCTCCCGATGATCGCGATGGCGGAGGTGAAGAGCGTCATGCCGCAGCCGCACCCGCAGGGCCGCGCGGAGGGCCACCGATGAGCGGCGCCGGCGGTCGCGCCCTCTGGGGCCTGCTCGCGGAGTTCCGGACTCCCGCCGAGCTCGTGCACGCCGCCGAGGCGGTGCGCGACGCGGGATTCTCGAAGTGGGACTGTCACGCGCCGTTCCCCGTGCACGGGCTCGACGGCGCGATGGGGATCAAGCCGACCAAGCTCCCCTGGGTCGTGCTCGGCGCCGGGCTGACGGGGTGTTTCGGCGGATTCCTCATGCAGTGGTGGATGAACGCCTACGACTACCGCGTCATCATCAGCGGCAAGCCGTTCTGGTCGATTCCCGCGAACGTCCCGGTGGCGTTCGAGCTGACGATCCTGCTCAGCGCGCTCACCGCGTTCGGCGGCATGCTCGCGTTCAACGGCCTGCCGCAGTGGTTCCACCCGCTGCTGCGCAACGCACGCTTCAAGCGCACCACCGACGACCGGTTCTTCATCAGCATCGAGGCGACCGACCCGAGGTTCGACGTCGAGGCGACGGAAAAGCTCCTTCGCGACGCCGGCAGCCTCCACGTCGAGTGGATCGAGGAGTAGGGGATGTTGCCGCGCTCGCTGCGCCTCACGCTGATCGCCGTCGCCGTCGTGGCGCTGGTGCCGTTCGCGTACCTGTTCAAGGCCCGCTACACGCTCTCGCCGCTCCCGCGGGTCCACCCGATCCAGGGCATGGACAACCAGCCGAAGTACAAGGCCCAGCGCTCCAACCCGGTCTTCTCGGACACGCGCGCGCAGCGCCCGCCGGTCGCCGGCACCGTCGCCCGCGGCCAGCTGCGCAACGACGACCGGTTCTACCGCGGCCTCGAGAACGGGCAGTGGGTCACGGCGATTCCGGTCGAGGTGACGCCCGCGCTGCTCCATCGCGGTCAAGAGCGGTTCGGCATCTACTGCTCCCCCTGCCACGGCCTGTCGGGGTACGGCGACGGCATCGTCGGCGTGCGCGCCGACCGGCTGCAGGAGGGGACCTGGGTCCCGCCCGCGAATCTCCATGACGACCAGGTCCGGCAGCGCGCCGACGGCCACCTCTTCAACACGATCACGAACGGCATCCGCACCATGTCGGCCTACGGGCCGATCATCCCCGAGCAGGACCGCTGGGCGATCGTGTCGTACGTCCGCGCCCTGCAGCGCAGCCAGCACGGGACCGACACCGACGTTCCGGCCGACCTTCGGGCCCGGCTGGCGGAGAAGTAGCCGTGGCCTCGCACAAGCACGTGGACCTCGCCTCCGAGCGCCTGACCCTCGACGAGATCGGTCCCCGCTGGCAGATGATCGCGCTGGCGGTGGGCGCCATCGGGTTCGTCGGGGCGTTCGTCGCCGGCGGCGGCCTCGACGGAGGCTGGCGCCAGTTCTGGCACTCGTGGCTCGCGAACGCGGCCTTCTTCACGAGCCTCGCGCTCGGCGGGCTGTTCTTCACCCTGATCCAGCACCTCACGCGGGCGGGGTGGAGCGTCGTCGTCCGGCGCTTCGCCGAGGCGGTCGCCGCCAACATCCTGCTCCCCGCCCTGATCCTGCTGGCCCCGATCGCCTTCAAGCTGTCGACCGTCTTTCCCTGGGCCGACCCGGCCGTCGCCCACGGCGACCCGCTGGTCGAGGCGAAGCTCGGGTACCTCAACCCGACCTTCTTCCTCATCCGCACGGCCGTGTATTTCCTGATCTGGGGAGCGCTCGCGCACTGGTTCCTCTCGCGTTCCACCGAGCAGGACGCCTCGGGCGACCCGGATCTGACGGTCCGGATGCAGCGCTGGGCCGCCCCGGGCACGCTGCTGTTCGCCCTGAGCGCCACCTTCTTCTCGTTCGACTGGCTCATGTCGCTCAAGCCGCAGTGGTTCTCGACGATCTTCGGGGTCTACTTCTTCGCCGGCTGCGTCGTCGGGTTCTTCGCGCTGCTCCCCCTGATCGCGATGCTCGTGCAGGGCGCCGGAAGGGTCCGCGGCCTCGTGAACGACGAGCACTACCACGACATGGGCAAACTCGTCTTCGCCTTCGTGGTCTTCTGGGCCTACATCGGCTTCTCGCAGTTCATGCTCATGTGGTACGCGAACCTCCCCGAGGAGACGGTCTGGTACGCCTATCGGATGAACGACGCCTGGGCGCCCGTGTCGTGGCTCATGCTCTTCGGTCACTTCGTCGCGCCGTTCTTCCTGCTGATGTCGCGCCACATGAAGCGCCGCAAGCCCATCCTCGCGTTCGGCGCCTGCTGGATGCTGGCGATGCACTGGATGGACCTCTACTGGATCGTGATGCCGCAGGCGTTCCCCGAGCACCTGCCGTTCTCGATGGTCGACGGGGCGCTGTTCCTGGGGATGGGCGGACTGTTCGCCTTCTTCGCGCTGCGCCGCCTGTCGAGCCGCGCGCTGGTGCCGCGGAAGGACCCGCGCCTGGCCGAGTCGATCCGGTTCGAGAACATCTAGGGAGCCCGTGATGAACGAACCCGCCCTCTCCCACGTCGCCGAGGACAACCCCGACATCGCGGGGACCGTCGCCACGGGCGTCATCGGCGTCGCGCTGCTCGTCGGCATCGTGGTGGCCCTGCAGGGGCTCTACGACAAGGCCGACGCCGCGGAGTTCCGGCAGAAGGTGGAGGCGCAGGCCCCCGTCGAGCTGCAGGACCTCCAGGCCCGCCAGCGCGACAAGATCTCCCGCTGGGTGAAGGATCCCGCGACGGGGGTCGTGCGGATGCCGATCGACCGCGCGATGGAGCTCGTCGTGACCGAGCGCGCCGGACAGGCCGCGCGCCCATGAACGCGTTCGCCCTCGCCGTGGTCCTCGCCGCGACGGCCGTTCCGGCCGTGTCGGCGGACCGCACCGAGCCCCTCCCCAAGGAGCTCGAGGGCGTGGGCGTGGACGAGAAGCTCGACGCGCAGGTCCCGCTCGACCTCGAGTTCACCGACGACCTGGGCCGCAAGGTCACCCTGCGCGACTTCGTTCGCGGGGACAAACCGGTCGTGCTGACGCTGAACTACTACCGGTGCCCGATGTTGTGCACCCTGGTGCTCAACGGCTACATCGAGGGGCTCAAGGCGCTCGACTGGTACCCCGGCGGGGAGTTCACGTCGGTCACCGTCAGCATCGACCCGAGGGAGCTGCCGACGCTCGCGCGGGCGAAGAAGCAGAATTACCTCGAGGAGTACGGGAAGCCGCTCGCCGACCGCGGCTGGCCGTTCCTCGTCGGAAGCGCCGAGAGCGTCAAGCGGCTGACCGACGCGGTCGGGTTCCGCTACACGTACGACGCGCAAGCCGACCAGTACGCGCACGCGGCCGTCATCCTCGTCCTGACCCCCGAGGGGCGCGTGTCGAAGTACCTGTACGGCGTGAAGTTCGAGCCGGCGACGCTGCGACTCGCCCTCGTCGAGGCCTCCGAGGGGCGGATCGGCTCCGCTTTGGATCAGCTGATTCTCTATTGTTACCATTACGACCCGAGCACGGGCACCTACGCCCCGGCAGCGCTGAAGATCATGCGGTTCGGAGCGATCCTGACGACGCTGGTTCTGGCCGTCGTCCTGGGCTCGTTCTGGGCGCGGGAATTCCGCCGCCGGAGCGTGGCGTGAGAGGAGCGGAAGGCTTCGGCATGACGGCCAGCTTGTGGAACGCGATCCAGGCGACCGGGCGCGACGCGACGGCGTGGCTCCCGCAACAGGCGTCCGAGCAGGCGCCGGTCGTCGACTGGCTCTTCGACGTCGTGACGTGGATCTCGATCTTCTTCTTCGTCCTCATCACCGCCGTGCTCCTCGTCTTCATCGCGAAGTACCGCCGGCGCCCCGGGCACGTCGAGCAGCAGACGGCGACCCACCACCAGGCCCTCGAGGTCACCTGGACGGTGATCCCGCTGTTCATCGTGATCTGGATCTTCTGGGAGGGGTTCACGCGGTACCTCGACCTGCACAGCGCACCGCTGAACTCCTACGAGATCCAGGTCCTGGCCCAGAAGTGGAACTGGTCGTTCACCTACCCGAACGGGTACGTCGACGCGAACCTGCACGTCCCGGCCGGCCAGAACGTCAAGCTGACGATGACCTCGCAGGACGTGCTCCACAGCCTGTACGTCCCGAACTTCCGGGTGAAGAAGGACGTGGTGCCGGGCCGGTACACCTCGTTGTGGTTCCGCTCCGAGCGCCCGGGGGACTACGACCTGTTCTGCACCGAATACTGCGGGACCAGCCACTCGAACATGCTCGCGCGGGTGATCGTGCATCCCCCGGGGGAGTTCGAGAAGTGGCTCGCCGACGCCGCGAACTACATCGACAAGCTCCCCCCGGAGAAGCTCTGGGAGGCGGGGCAGAAGCTCTACCAGCAGCGCGGGTGCGCGCAGTGTCATTCGGTCGACGGCAAGACGGGGACCGGCCCGAGCTTCAAGGGCATCTGGAACCACCCGGCCGAGCTGAAGACCGGCGAGAAGGTGCTCGTCGACGAGAACTACGTCCGGAGCTCGATCCTCAACCCGCAGGGCCAGATCGTCGCGGGGTACGAGCCGGTGATGCCCACCTATCAGGGTCGCCTGAAGGACAAGGAGATCACCGCGATCATCGAGTACATCAAGACCCTCGAGAAGTGAGGCGGGAGAAACACCGATGGGCACTGCCGAAGGAACCCTCACCGGCGCGGGCGTGAAGCCCGGGGGCGGGGGCACCAACTACCTCACGCACTCGTCCGGATTCCTGTCCTGGGCCCTCACCCTCGATCACAAGCGGATCGGGGTGATGTACCTCGTCTCGATCCTCTCCGCGTTCGCCCTGGGCGGGTTCGCGGCCCTCGCGGTGCGCACCGAGCTGCTCGGTCCGCAACAGACGGTCATGACCGCCGACGGCTACAACAAGATGTTCACCCTCCACGGCGCGGTGATGATCTTCCTGTTCATCATCCCCGGCATCCCCGCGGCGATCGGCAACTTCGTGCTGCCTCTGATGCTCGGCGCCAAGGACGTCGCGTTCCCGCGCCTCAACCTCGCGAGCTACTGGCTGTGGGTGACCGGCGCCACCCTGATGATCGCCGCGGTGATCACCGGCGGCGTCGACACGGGCTGGACCTTCTACACGCCGTACAGCACGACGACGAACACCAACGTCATCAAGACGACCTTCGGCGTCTTCGTCCTCGGGTTCAGCTCGATCCTGACCGGCCTCAACTTCATCGTCACGATCCACAAGCTCCGCCCGAAGGGGATGACCTGGTTCAAGATGCCCCTCATGCTTTGGGGGCTCTACGGCACGGCCCTCATCCAGGTCCTCGCGACGCCGGTCCTCGCGATCACCCTCCTGCTCCTGATCGCGGAGCGGGTGATGGGCGTCGGGATCTTCGATCCGTCGCTCGGCGGCGACCCGGTCCTCTACCAGCACTTCTTCTGGTTCTACTCGCACCCCGCCGTGTACATCATGATCCTCCCGGCGATGGGCGTGATCTCCGAGCTCATCTCGATCCACAGCCGCAAGCACATCTTCGGCTACAGCTTCATCGCGCTCTCGTCGATCGCGATCGCCGCGTTCGGCTTCCTCGTGTGGGGCCACCACATGTTCACGAGCGGCCAGTCGGGCGTCGCGAACATGATCTTCTCGGCCCTCACCTTCAGCGTGGCGATCCCCTCGGCGATCAAGACCTTCAACTGGCTGGCGACGCTTTACAAGGGCAGCATCGTCCTCAACACGCCGATGATCTACGCCCTGTCGTTCATCGTGCTGTTCGGGATCGGCGGCCTGACCGGCCTGCACCTGGGCGCCCTCGCCGTCGACGTGCACCTGCACGACACCTACTTCGTGGTCGCGCACTTCCACTACGTGATGTTCGGCGGCACGGTCATCGCCTTCCTCGGCGGCCTCCATCACTGGTGGCCGAAGATCACCGGGCGCATGTACAGCGAGTTCTGGGGCCGCGTCGCCGCGGCGATGGTCTTCGTCGGGTTCAACGTGACCTTCTTCACGCAGTTCCTGATGGGAAGCCAGGGGATGCCCCGCCGCTACTACAACTACGTGGAGGCCTACCACGGCTACCACGTCGTGTCGACGATCGGCTCGTACCTCATGGGCGCCGGCTTCGTCATGATCGCGGCCTACCTGCTGCATTCGCTCTTCCGCGGCAAGGCCGCCCCGACGAACCCCTGGGGCGGGAACTCGCTCGAGTGGCACACGCCCTCCCCGCCGCCGCACGACAACTTCTCCGAGACGCCGACGGCCGAGGACCCCTACGACTACACCCGGCTCCAGTACGACCCGGCGACGGACTCGTACCTCCCGAAACACGCCGCGAGGGCCTGATCCGCGATGAGTCACGCCGCCCACGACCACGATCATCCGGCGCACCTCCAGCATCACTTCGAGACGCCGGCGCAGCAGTTCGACTCGGGAAAGCTCGGGATCTGGCTGTTCCTCGCCACCGAGATCCTGATGTTCGGAGGCCTCTTCGTCGCGTACGCGGTCTACCGGGCGAACCACCCGGAGATCTTCCTGTACGCGCACCGGTTCCTCGACAGCACGCTCGGGGGGATCAACACCGTCGTCCTGCTGTGCTCCTCGCTGACGATGGCGTGGGCGGTCCGCTGCGCGCAGCTCGGAAAACAGAAGGCCCTCAAGGTCCTCCTCGCGCTGACGATCCTCGGCGGCTTCGGCTTCATGGGGATCAAGTACGTCGAGTACCGGCACAAGTGGCACGAGGGGCTGATGTGGGGCACCAAATACGCCCCGTCGGAGCACGCGAAGGAGGCCGCCTTCGGCCACCACGAGACGAAGGCCGCCGAGAAGCCCGCCCCCGCGCCGGCGCTCCCGCCGGTCGCCCCGATGACGCCGCTCGCCAAGGACGTCGTCTTCGAGCAGTCGAAGGTCGCGCCGGCGCCGCAGGGCCCGACGGGAACCGTGTCGAAGGAGGCGCGCGGCGACGCCGAGCACGCCACCCACACGGCGAGGGAAGCGAAGAACGTGCAGGTCTTCTTCGGGATCTACTTCCTGATGACGGGCCTGCACGGGATCCACGTCGTGGTCGGGATCGGGCTGATCAGCTGGATCCTCAAGAAGGCCGCGGCGGGCGCGTACGGCCCCCAGTACTTCACGCCGGTCGACTTCGTCGGTCTCTACTGGCACCTCGTCGACCTGATCTGGATCTTCCTCTTCCCGCTCCTGTACCTGATCCACTGAGGTAAGACGATGGCGCACGGTCACGGTGAAGGACATCCGATCGTCGGGCACGTGGTGCCGTTCCGGCTCCTGGTCTCGGTCCTGGGCGCGCTTTTGGTCCTGACCGTGGCGACGGTGGGCGCGACGCGGTTCGACCTCGGCAGCTACAACGTCTGGATCGCGCTCGCGATCGCCGTCGTGAAGGCGGCCCTGGTCGTCCTCTACTTCATGCACATGCGCTGGGAGAGGCCGTTCAACGCCGTGATCTTCATCACCGCGCTGTTCCTCGTCGCCCTGTTCATCGGCATCGCCCTCGCCGACACGCACGCCTACAAGCCCGACCAGATCCCCGGCTACGCGCCGAAGATGGGAACCGTGGTCCAGTGACCCCCGGGCTGCGGTCCGTCGTCGGGGGGCCGGACACCGGGGACCCCCGCAAGGACCGCGAGGGCCCTTCGCCTCCGGGGAGCGGCGTCCTCGGGATGTGGGTCTTCCTGGCCTCGCTCGCGATCCTCTTCATCGCCAGCATCGCCGGATACCTCGTGGTCCGCTTCCGCGCCGCGGAGTGGCCCCCGCCCGGAATGCCGCGCCTTCCGGGCGGCCTGATCCTCGCGACGCTGGTGCTGATCGGCTGCAGCGTGGCCGTGCACCTCGCGCTCGGCGCGATCCGCAAGGGGAGCCCCACCGCGATGACGCGGTGGCTGTTCGTGACGTTCGGGCTGGGCGTGTTGTTCCTGGCGATGCAGGCCTGGAACTGGTGGGGGCTCATCACCGCCCAGTTCGGGCCCGACACGAAGAACCTCTACGCCTTCACCTTCTACATGCTCACCGGGCTCCACGCGGCCCACGTCGTCGGCGGGCTCGTCCAGCTCGGCTGGGTGATCGTCAAGGCGATGCTCGGGAAATACGGGAGCGGCTGGCACCCCGGCGTCCTCTACAGCGCCATGTACTGGCACTTCCTCGACGCCGTGTGGATCGTGATGTTCCTCGTGATGTTCGTGTTCGCGTAGGGGCTACGGCTCGATCGTCCCCGGATCCTCCGGGTGCGCCGCGTACCAGGCGAACCAGAAGGCGTAGACCCCGTCGAAGACGGCGCCGTCGTCGGGCCCGACCGCGGAATCGCTGCGGATCTGGTCCTTCGGCGTCACGAGCGGGACCACGCGCCGGGCCCCGGCGTCGCCCACCACGAGCACCCGCTGCTTGGGCGCGAGCGAGTCCGCGGGAGGCATCGGGTCCACGGGGTACCGGATGATGTCCGAGTTGAAGTAGGTCCCGTAGGCGTCCTTCTTGTACTCGTTCACCTCGGCGAGGATCGGCGCCAGGACGTCCGACTCCGGGTGCCGCTCGGTCCACTTGTCGAAACGGGACAGGGCGCACGGGATCCGCGTCAGCGTCGCCCCCGCGGCCGGGCCGGCGATCGCGCGGGCCTGGAGCTGGCTCCAGAGGCTTTCCTTCCCCGGCGCGTCCCGGCGGTCGTACATCAGCAGGTTCGAGTTGTGGAGGAGTCCCGAGACGCCGAACTTCAGCGTCTCGCCGTTCACCCGGCGGTCGTAGACCGCGACCCCTTCCGAGAGCGGGTTGTAGGTGACGACGATCGGCACGCCGCCGACGACGTCGTTGACGACCTCGTGCCAGTTCAGGACCCGAAGCGGGTACGCCCGCGACTGGCCGTTGATCTCGACCCCGATGACCCGGTCGCTCGCGACGAGGTACTTCCCGCGCTCGACCTCGGCCATCAGCGGGACCTTCTTCGGGTCCATCGTCGCGGGATCGTCGAGCGCCTTCAGCGCGTCCACGACCATTCCGCTCGAGACGATCGTGTCCTTCGGGACGAGGGTCTTCGAGAGATCGAATCCGTACGAGGCGGGGGAGCGCCCGTCGCCGCGCGGCTTCACCCGGTTGGGGTCGAACAGGGGGGCGAGGTTCCAGACGGTCCCGACGGCGGTGAAGGCGAAGGCGAGAAGGAGCACCCATCCGGCACTGGCGAAGGTGAACAGGCGTTCCTTCTTCGGGGCGGCTTCCATGGGAATCCTCCGAGAGGACCGGAGACCGTAGCACAGCTACAATCTCCGGTCTTCCTGGAGGACCCATGAAGAAAGGCTCGGCCGATCTTCTCGCCGCAGGGTTCGGGATCACCGTCGCGATGTGGGCCGTCGCCTACGTCGGACGGCTGCCCGTCGTCGAAGCGCCGAGCTTCCTGATCGGGCTCGCCGCCCTCGCCGCGCCGGTCGCGGGGGGGTGGATCGCCGGCACCCGCGGCACGCGCGGGTGGAAGGGCGGGGCGGCCTCCGGCGCGATCGCGGGGCTGCTGAACCTCCTGGTGATCGGGAGCCTGATCTCCGGCGACACGCCGAATGCGATCCACCCGGGAGCGGCGGTGTGGGCACCGCTTTCGATCGCGGCGATGGCGCTCCTCGGGGCGCTCGGGGCGGCGGCCGGCGCGAAGCGCTTCGACCCGGCCCGTCCGGCGCCTCCCTGGACCGCGTGGTTCGCACGCGTCGCGACCGCCGCGACCTTCCTGCTGCTCGTCGCGGGCGGGGTCGTGACCTCGAACCAGGCGGGGCTCGCCGTCGTCGATTGGCCGAACAGCTTCGGCTACAACATGTTCCTGTACCCGGTCACCCGGATGACCGGAGGCATCTACTACGAGCACGCCCACCGCCTGCTCGGCTCCCTCGTCGGGCTCACGACGCTCGTCCTGGCGATCCACCTCCTGCGCACCGAGTCGCGGGCCTGGGTGAAGCGCGTCGCGATCGCGGCGTTCGCGCTCGTCGTGCTCCAGGGGATCCTCGGCGGGCTGCGGGTGACGGGGAAGTTCACCCTGTCCGACGACCCTGCGTTCACGGAGCCGAACATCTACCTCGCGGTGGCGCACGGGATCCTGGGGCAGGTCTTCTTCGCCGTCATGGCGACCCTCGCGGCGATCGTCTCCCCGACCTGGACCTCCCCGCGCGCGGCGGCGCCGCATCGGGCGGCGTCCACCGACCGGGGGCTCGGCGCCACCCTGGTCGCGCTCCTCGTCGTCCAGCTCGCCCTCGGCGCGTTGCAGCGCCACCTGGCGTGGGGGCTCTGGATCCACCTGACGTTGGCCTTCGCGGTCGCAGGGCTCGCCGTCGCCGTCGGCGTGCGCGCGTGGGGGATCCACCCCGACAAACCCGAGCTCGCCCGCGCGGGGAAGATCCTCATGGGGGTCACGGCGCTGCAGTTCGGACTCGGCTTCGGAGCGTTCGTGGTGACGGGCGGGCTGACGGGGAGCGCGATCTCCGGCGCCTGGAACGTCGTGGTGCGCACCGCGCATCACGGGACGGGGGCGATCCTTCTCGCCGCGGCCGTCGTGTGCGTGGCGTGGGGGCGGCGCCTGGTGGCGCTCCCGCTTCAGCGCCCCTTCGACACCGCCTCGGCCAGCGAGGGGCTCTCGAGCGCCCGGTAGACCGCCGCGAGGTGCTCGCGCGCCTTTGCATCGGCGGGCTTCGCCTTGAGGTAACGGTCGAGGAGCGGAATCGCGAGCAGCTCCTGCTTCGCGCCGATCACCTTCTGGGCGAGGCTCGAGGCCGCCGCCGAGCCCGGCCCCTGCGCCGCCACCGTCGCGAACTCCGACGCGAGCGTCAGCATCGCGGGGGGCGCCGACGCGGTGGGGGTGGCGAGCTCCTGGAACAGCTCCTTCGAGGAGGCCGGGTCGTGCCCGTACGCGGCGACCGCGGCGGCGAAGCGGTCGGATTCCTGTTTCCCCGCGGAGAAGGCGGCCTCGTAGGCCGAGCGGGCCTTGGGGTAGTCGCGGAGGATCAGCGCGGCCGTGGCGCGCATCTTGAGGATGCGCAGGTCGCGCGGGGCGACGGAGACCGCCCGGTCGAGCGCCGCGAGGGCCTCGTTCTTCCTGCCCAGGCGCGCGAGGCTCAGCCCGAGGTCGGCCCGGATCGCCCCCTCCTGGGGGAAGGCGTCGGCGACGATCGTGAGGAGCTGCACGCCCCCGGCCGGGTCGCCGCGCCGGGTCCGCTCGGCGCCGAACCGGGAGAGCTCCGACGCGAGCCCGGGCTCTCGCGGGAGCTTCGCGATCGCGTCGCGCAACGCCGCGGCCGCACGGTCGAGGCGCGCCCCGTCGGTGAGCAGGAACAGCTGCATCGACCGGAGGTCCTTGCGCGCCGGGGCGCGCTTGATTCCTTCGGCGAGGTTGAGCAGCGCCTCCTCGTAATACGTCGCCTCGTACCCCGGGGTGATCTTGCCCGCCTCGAGCGTCTCGCGCGTGATCTTCACCTTGCCGGAGGCGAGATCGCTCGGCGTTCCCGACAACTCGACGAGCTTCTCGACGCGACGGCCCCGGGCGGCGAGCGCCTTCGCCGCCGCGAGCCGGACCTCGACGTCGTCGGGGTGCGCGAGGACCGCCGCGCGACCCTTCACGACCGCCTCGTCGAGCTTGCCGGACTCCAGGAGCGCCTCGATCGCGGCGGGATCGGAGGCCGCCCCGGCCGTGAGGAGGAGCAGGACCGCGAAGGTCATTCGTTCTCCCGGGGAGGGGCCTTGGCCACCACGATCTCGAGGGTCAGCGGGGCGCCGTCGCGGCCGACGGCGATCTCGACGGGGTTCCCGACCCCCGACTGGGAGACGAGGCGATAGAGCTCGCCGGGACCGGCCACGGGCTCGCCGTCGATCTCGTAGATCACGTCCCCGAGCTCGAGGCCTCCCGCCTCCGCGGGTCCCCCGGGAACGAGGTCGGAGACCATGATCCCGGCCTCTTCGCGCGCGCCGAAGTGGACGCGCAGGGAAGGGGGAAGGTCGATCGTCCGGACGCCGATCCACCCGCGGACGAGCTTCAGCGGGCCGCCTTCCGCCGGGCGCTCTCCGAGTCGGACGTCGATCTGCCGTTCGGCGCCGCGGCGAACGACGCGAAGCCCGATCCACGAGTTCGGCGGGAGCTTCCGGATCCGCTCGATCAGCTCCGCCGGCGAGTTCACGTTCACGCCGTCGATCCCGACGATCACGTCGCGCCCGCGCAGCCCCGCCTTTTCCGCGGGGGAGTCCTCGACGATCTGCGACACGAACACGCCGGAGGTCTCGGTCGCCGCGTCTTCGACGGGGGCGAGGGAGGCGCCGAGCCACCCCTGAGGGGAGTCGCCCGGGGCCGCCCACGCGGCCGAGCACAGGAGGAGGGTCAGCACGATTCGCAGCATGCCGGGAGTCTACGGCCCCTGCTTGGCCCGGGCCAGCGGCGTGTACAATCGGACGTCGCACGGGAGGGTTCCAGACCATGAGGCTCGGATCGGGAGTGCTCGCGATCGCCCTGCTCGCCCTCGGCGCGGACGCGGCGCAGGCCGGCGTCTTCGGCAAGCGATCCGGGATCCTCGACGAGTTCAACGTGGACGTCTATCGCGGAGCCGAGACGGCGCGCGTCGCCGGCGGGCTCACCTTCGGGGACGTCTTCGACACCGGCTTCTGGTGGTTCTACGGCGGCCGCGCGGCATGGACGCAGTACCTCGACGATGCGCCGAAGGTCACCGGGTGGGCGCTCGGCGGCACGATCGGGGTCGGCTGCCGGCCGGACCGGACCGTCTCACCGGTCGCCGGGTTGAACCTCGAGAAGCCGTTCGGCACCGACGACCGCATCTCCTACCAGACGCAGGTCTACGCGGGGGCGCGGATCCGGCTCGGCTCGGCCCCGGAGCACTTCGCCTTCACGTTCGCGATCTATCGAGCGGCGATCCAGGGGAGCTCCGGTTTCGGCGACAAGTCCGACACCGGTCTCGCGATCCTCTACTCCGCGTCGCGGCTCGCGTCGCGCTGAGGCGCGATCAGCAACGCCGCGCGGACCGTCCGCCCGTCATCGGTGATCGCCTCGGCGTGGGCGCTCCCGGTGCCGGCCGGGACGCGGAGGACGACCTCGAGCCGTTTCGAGGGGGCCTTCGGAACCACGCGGACCGGCTCGGCTCCCACGAAGCCGACCTTCAACTCGCGCATCGGGCGCGAGGCGTCGACCGCGAGTGTCACCTCGGTCCCCGCGGCGGCGCGGTCCGGCGTGGCGTGCAGGTGCAGCCCCTTCGACGCCCCGTGACCGAAGGCGGGGGTGACGGCGAGCGCGACGAGCAGCAAGCCTCGCTTCATCGCACGAGGTAGAACCAGTTCTTCCCGTCGCCGAGCACGGGATCGGAGGCCGCCGTCGCCGGCTGCTCGTCGGCCAGGGTCGACGGGTTCGTCGTGAACGCGGCGTTCTCCGCCCGCGTCACGGTGTAGGGGGCGCGCCCGCCGCTCCACGTGAGCGACACCGACCCGTTCCCGGGGTCCTTGCCGACCGAAAGCGTGATCGGGGACCAGTTCGGCGCCGCACGGACGCGAACCGTCGCCGTCTCGTACGGCTGCAGCGGCACGAGGAACCCGTCGCCGTCCATCGCCAGGGGCGCGCCGGCGTCCTCGTCCTGCTCGACCCGCTCCGGGACGGACCAGGTGAACGCCTCCGAGGCGAAGCGGGCGGTTGAGGCGACGCCGGTCAGCTCGGTCATGCGGAACACGATCCCGGGGCCCGTTTCCGCATTCTTCATCGTGTACACGAGGACCCCCGGCGCGTCGACGCCCGCGAAGCTCGCGGCGGCGTCGGGGAGATTCCCCGGCCGTCGGCGCAGGAACCGCGACAGGACGGGGTTGAGCGCCTCGAACCCGAATCGGCTCGCCGCGGCCGGGTCGAACGACGGCGCCGTGGCGCGGATGTGATGGGTGAACTTCAGGATCGGGTCGGTTCCGGGCTCGATCGTGTAGGGACCGATCGAACCGCCCTCGAACTCGTATTCGTCCGCCTTGTCCTTCATCCGCGTGAGGACGAGGGCGGTTCCCGTCGCCCACGTCGGCGGCGGCAGCGTCGAGAAACGCTCGAAGCTGTGCGCGTCCGATGCGTCGACGGCGTAGAGGACCCCCTTCTGCGCGTCGTGGAAGGCGAGGGTGTGCTCGACGTTGTGCCAGTCGAACACCGAGGTGCGCGGGAAGCCGTCGGCGACGGGGTTCAGGAACCGGGTCGTCGTCTCGCTGCGGATCTGGAAGTTCTTGACGTCGAAGGGAAGCGAGACCGTGTACGCGCGCACGCCGGTCGCGTTGGGGACGTAAGGCATCTGCGCCTGATCCAGGGTGTTCTCGATCTCGACGCGGTCCTCGCCGCGCCGGAGGCGGTAGACCGACCGCACGTGCGGCGTGCCGGTACGCGTCACCTGGATCGAGGCGACGAGCGGGCCCGACTCGAGGACCACGGCCGACGCCGAACCCGGGACGACCGCGACGGGCGCCTGCGCCGCGTCCATCTGCTGCTTCGTCGCCGCCGCGAGCTCGTTGAAGTCGAAGGTCGACGCGCCGTCGACGAGCTCTCTCGCGCGAACCTTGTCGTAGAGGCTCGTCAGGGACCCGTCCGTCCCGTCGACCACGACCCGGTAGAAGTCGTTCTCGAGGGTCGTCGCCGTCACCGAGAGGACCCCCGTCGGGCTCGCCGTCGGGGAGCCCGGCACCAGGTCGTGGACGCGGTATCCGAACGCCGGCACGCCCGTCGCGGCGAAGGTGATGCTCTGCGCGGCGGCGTCCCGCTGGAAGGGGATCTCGGTCCCCGTGCCCCGCTCGACGACGCGGAAGGTCGTCGCGTAGACCTCCGGCGGCAGCACCTGGCGCACGAACCCGTCGCGCGGCCGCCCGAGGGGATTCACCGCGACGACGGCGTCTCCCGCGACCGGCAGGTCGGCGAGCGCCCGGTCGAGCCCCTGCTCGACCAGCGCGTCGGCGGTCCCCTTGGCGTCCTGCGCGTACTGGAGGTGCTGGACGTTGTTCGCGTCCATCTCCTGAGGGGTGAAGTACCCCGGCCAGCCCCCCGCACCCGAGTGCTCGTCGACCTGCAGCATCATCCGGTAGGCGAAGTCGATCGACGCCGCGGGAACCGCCCCGCCGTCGATCGTCGAACCCGCCGCGATCAGCGCCTCGGCCGCGCGCGCGTCCCGGTGCGACTCGCGCACCATCGCCTCCGTGTGCGGCGCGTTCGCGTGCGAGCCCGACCACGCCGCGCCGAAATCCCCCGAGAACGACGGGAACGCCGCGGCGCCGTGCGTGGCGAGCATGTGGTCGAGGAACTCCTCGGCGGTCGCGAGCCGGAACTTCGGGTTGTCGTAGGTCGCGTTCCACTGGTCGACGAGGTTTCGCGCGTGGAATCCCTGGTAGTGGTTGTCGAAGGCGCGCATGAGGAGCAGGTCGGCCCAGGGGTATCCGGCCTCCTCCTGCTCGGGGAGCTTCTTCCCCATCTTCTTGTACATGACGCCGAGGTTGTCGAAGAACGAGAACCCGTAGTCGAAGGCCTCGGCGTACGAGTCGAACGTGATCCACGAGAGAACCGAGCTCCCGTCGGGTCCCGTCCACCAGAACGGCCGGTCGCCGTGATCGGGCTGGGTGATCCTCCCGCCGAAGGGGGTGTTCATCCCGCCGACGAAGAAGTCGATCCCGGAGCGCTTCAGGATCTCGGGAACCGCGAAGCTCGTTCCCGGAACGTCGTCGGTGATCCAGGTCCGAAGCGGGATCCCGTGCGTGCGCGCGAATCGCGAGGCCCAGTAGACGTTGCGCGTGAGCTCCTCGTGCCCCGCGGTCGTCGTGTGCAGGCTGGCGTATCCGGCGGTGAGGACGATCCTCCCGGCCCGCAGCGCGTCGACCATGCGTTGCCGTTCGACGTCGGTCGAGACCTCCCACCAGCGGTCGAGGTCCCATCCCGCCTCGATCGTCCAGCGGTAGTCCGCGTCGGCGTCGAGGTTGTCGAGCACCTGGTCGAGGTGCGTCTTCTGGAACGCCGCCACGACGTCCGGCGGATCGGTGAAGCCGATGTCGAGGTGGCTGAGCTCCATGAGCCAGATCGTCCGGATCGACGAGGCGCACCCTTCCGAGCCGTCCCCCCACACGTCGAGGTCGTCCACCCACGTCTCGATCCCGCGCGGGCCGTCGGCGGTGAGCTCGTAACGGTGGACGCGATCGAGGGTGTCGTTCGCGTCGAGGAAGTCGAGATTCCACGTCGCGGGCTCGGCGGTGGCGCTCGTCCCCCAGACACGCACGCGCACGCGCGGGTGTCCGGTGCCGTCGGGCTCGATCGCGAAGCGGACCCACCGCTTCTGGTTCACCGGGATCGTTCCCGAGCCGGTCGCGGCGACCTGGGCGAAGACCCCCGCGGTCGTCCTCCACAACGAGACCACGCCGTTGCCGTCGATGCGCATGCGGTAGCGGCGCGCGACCGGCGCGCGCTGCTCGAGATCGAGGTCGAACAGGTACCCCGCGCCCAGCTCGGCGCGGTGCTCGAAGGCGATCGAGAAGGCGGTGGCCGGCGTGGGCTGGACGTAGTGCCGGGCCCAGTGCCGCGTCTGGTTGTTCCCGCCGGGGCCGATCCCGTCCGCGTAGAAGGCCTTGTCGACCCCGTCCACCACCTGCGTCCAGGGGGCCGGGTTCCCGAGATACCCGTTCTGCTGCTCCCAGTCGGCGTCGAGGGTCCCGTTGAAGTTCTCGGTGAAGAGCGTTCCGCTCCCCGGGGTGTAGGCGAGGGCGGGAGCCCCGCATGCCGCGAGAGCCGTGACCAGGACGAACGCGCGCATTGCGGGACGATACGTCGATCGACGCCTAGAGCCAACCCTTCCGCTTGAAGAACAGGTAGGGGAGGACCGCCGACATCACCATCAGCCCTAGGGCGAAGGGGTAGCCGTGGACCCACTCGAGCTCCGGCATGACCTTGAAGTTCATGCCGTAGATGCTCGCGACGAGCGTCGGGGGCAGGAAGACGACCGCGGCGACCGAGAAGATCTTGATGATCGCGTTCTGCTCGATGTTGATCATGCCGAGCGTCGCGTCGAGCAGGAAGACGACCTTGTTCGCCTCGAACGAGGCGTGTTCGGAGAGCCACGCGAGGTCGGACTGGATCTCCTTCAGGCGGTTCTTGAGCTCCTTGCGGCCGTTGAGATCGATCGTCTGGATCGAGAACCGCAGGATCCGGCTGAGGGACAGCAGGCTCTCGCGCGCGGTCGAGGCGAGATCGTCGTTGCGGCCGAGCGAGCGCAACGCCCCCCGGAGGTCGAGCTGGCTCGGGCCGATCCGCTGCGGGTCCTCGTGGAAGATCTTCTGGGACAGGTGGTCGAGGTCGAGCGCCACCTTCTCGAGGATGTCCGCGATCCGGTCGATGAAGCTCTCGACGAGCCCGAGAAACGCGTCCTCGGGGGTCGCACAGGCCCCCGGCTGCTTGACGAGGCGCTGGGCGAACGTCGAAAGCGGCCTGGGATCGACGTAACGCAGCGTGAGCAGCGTCTTGCGCGTGAGGATGAACGTGATCACGTCGCTCGAGGGGTTCGGCGCGTCGGCGTGCGTGATCACGGTCGCCGTCATGTACGTGGCGTCCCCGTCGACGTAGAGCCGGCTCGACGGCTCGATCTCCAGCATGTCCTCGCGCGACGGCAGCTCCACGAAGAGCTGCCTGTCGACCTGGCGTCGCTCCTCGTCGGTGGGAGCGTGGAGGTCGATCCACACCGCCCCGTCGGGGAGGAGCTGGCCGGGCTGGACCTCGAGGCGGTCCACCGCCGCGGCACGCGGGACGTACGCGTGGATCATCTAGATGAGGGCGGCGACCGAGGCGGCGACGACGCCGGCGAGGGTGCGGCTCAGCGGGTCGTTCCAGACGAAGCGGGCACGTTCCACGACGAATCGCATGGGGTCCTCCGGATGGTCGGCGAGCCGGATTCTACCGCGACCGGAGCCGCTCGAGGGCACGGCGGACGTTCTCGTCGGAAGGATTGAGCTCGAGCGCCCGTTCGAACGCCTTGCGCGCCCCCGCAACGTCGCCACGCGACAGCGCCAGCAGCCCCGCCTGGACCTCGATTTCGGCGTCCTCGAGCCGGAGGGCCCGGGCCGAGGAGAGCAGCACCTCGGCGCGCGCGGGTTCCTTCCGCTCCCGGAGCATCGAGAGGGCGTTGACGTACGTGTCGGCGTCGCGCGGGGCGATCGCCAGCGCCTTCCCATACGCCGCCATCGCTTCGTCCACCGTGCCGGTCTTGGAGAGCGCGTTTCCGAGATGGAACCAGGCGAGCGCGTTCCCGGGATTCGCCTCGGTCGCGCGGCGGAACACCTTCCCCGCGCCGGCGTCGTCCCCCCGGCGTGCGCGCGCCTGGCCGAGCACGAGCAGCGCCGGGACGTTCCCCGGATTGCGCGCGAGCAGTCGCTGCGCCGCCGCGGCGGCCTTCGCGGGGTCGCCGACCTGCAGTTCCCGCCTTCCCTCGTCGAGGTCGGACAGCCACGCGACTCCGTCCTTGGGGTCGATCGACTCGGTTCCCGACGGTCCCGCCGAGCCGCCGACGTACCCGAGCGCCTCGAGCCTTCGCCTCCGCTCCGCCGCGTCGGGGGCGTCGGACTCGGGGACCGGCGTGTCGTCGCCGACGCGTTTGCCGAGTCGCGCGGCCAGTCGGCTCGCCTCGTCCGTGCGGTCCCCGCTGCGGTCCTTCAGCTCCCGAGGATCGCGCGCGAGGTCGTACAGCTCCGGCCGCGGGGCCTCGATGTATTTGTTCCCCCCGACGACGAGCGCGCGCAGCGGCGACCAGCCGTACGCGAACGCGGGGAAGAAGGTCTCCATCTCGTACGCCGGCGGCGCCGCGGGTTTCCCGCCGCGCATCCGCGCGACGAGCGAGACGCCGTCCGTGTCCCGCGGCGCGGGGAGCCCGGCCAGCGCGAGCACGGTCGGTGCGAGATCGACGAGACCGACGGGCGTCGCCGCGGACGACGGATCGCGCAGTCCGCCCACGCCGTGTCCCGCGACGATCAGCGGGACGCGCTGCGTCGCCTGGTAGACGAAGACGCCGTGCGTCGGCTCGCCGTGCTCGCCGAGGCTCTCGCCGTGATCTCCCGCGGCGACGACGAGCAGGTGGCTCGCGCTCTTCGCGCGCGCGGCGGCGAGCAGCCGTCCGATCTCCGCATCCATGAAGGCGACCTCGGCGTCGTACGGCCGATCGGGGAATCGACTCTCGTACGGCTCGGGGGCCAGGTAAGGCTGGTGCGGGTCGAAGTAGTGGACCCAGAGGAAGAAGGGCTTCTCGCCGGAGCCGATCCACGCGACCGCGGCGTCGGTCACGGCGCTCGCGGGGCGCTCCTTCCAGTCGTAGGCGGCGCGCGGCCCCCGCCGCACGCCGTCGTCGTAGACCTCGAAGCCGCGATCGAGCCCTCCCGAGCGATCGAGGACCGCCGAGGCGACGAACGCCGCCGTGCGCCGCCCGTGTTTCGAGAAGGTCTCCGCCAGCGTGGGAATCCCGTCCTTCAGCTTGAATCCGGCGTTGTCGCGCACCCCGTGCCGCCGCGGCGCGAGCCCGGTGAGGATCGTCGCGTGGCTCGGGAGGGTCAGCGGGGCGGGACTCAACGCCTGCTCGAACTTCACCCCCGATTTCGCCAGGGCGTCGAGGTTCGGGGTCGAGGCGAACGTCGCGCCGTAACAACCGAGGTGGTCCGCGCGGGTCGTGTCGAGGGTGATCAGCAGGACGCTCGGGGGCGGGGGCGGGGGAGCGGCCGCGGGGGTGGCGGCGAGGGACAGGGTGAGCGCGGCGGCGAGCATGGGCGTCGATTGTAGACGCCAGGGGTCCCACTCCCCGCACCCTCCCTGCGTCTCGCGGCCTGCGGGCGGTCGGGGCTCCACGCCGGTGCTACCGTTTCCGGGTGCTGACGCCCCTCTTGTTGTTCCTGGCGTCGTCGCTTCCACCCGGGCAGATCCACGCCGCGGTGGGCGCCGAGGCCGACCCGAAGCAGACCTACGCCCTCTACCTTCCGTCGTATTACGACCCCGCGAAGGCGTGGCCGATCCTCTACGGCCTCGACGCCGGAGCGCGCGGGAAACTCGTCGTCGAGACCTACCGCGACGCCGCCGAGAAACACGGGTGGATCGTCGCCGCGTCGAACGTCTCGAGGAACGGACCGTGGACGGTCATCCGCGAAGCGACCGAGGCGATGGTCGCCGACACACGCGCCCATCTCAACGTCGATCCGAAACGCGTCTACTTCACCGGATTCTCGGGAGGGGCTCGCGCCTCGTTCGACTACGCGTCGCGCCACCCCGGGACGGTCGCCGGGATCGTGGCGGCCGGGATGGGGCTCCCCGACGACCGCGACGCCTGGAGCACCAAGGTCCCGGTCTTCTTCGTCGCGGGGGACGAGGACTTCAACTACCGGCCGGCGCGCGACGCCGCCGAGGCGCTGGTCTCGGCGGGCGGGATCTCCCGTTTCCGGGTCTTCGCGGGGGTCCACGCGTGGTTCCCGCCGATCGTCGCGATGCAGGCGATCGAGTGGCACGAGGCGCTCGCGATGCGGTCGGGGGTCGCGCCGAAGGACCCGAAGAAGATCGAGACGTTGTGGGCGACCGCGCTCGGTCGCGCGAAGGAGGCCGAGAAGCTCGACGACGTGCGCGAGGCGCAGGCGGCGTACGCCGCGGCGGCGCAGGCGTTCTTCGGGCTCCGCGACACCGCGGAGGCGACGGCCGCGGCCCGGCGCCTCGAGCGGTCGCAGGCGTTCCGCACCCGCCGGACGTTCGAGCGGGAAATCGACCGCCGGGAGGACCGCTTCGTCGCGGAGCTCCGTCGCCAGTTCGGGGCGAAGGCGCCGTGGAGCGCCGATCGCGAGGTGCGGGCGAAGCGGATCGCCGCGATCGGAGTCCCGGAGCTCCTGCGCACCTGGCGCGAGAAGCGCGGGACCCCCGAGGCGGAGTCGGCGGCGCGCCTGCTCACGGTGGCGCAGAGCAGCGCCAGGGCGCAGGGGACGCAGGCCCTCCTCGACGGGGACGCCAAGCGGGCGATCGTGATCCTCGAGCTCGCGGTGGCGATCGCCCCGCAGGACGCGCTCGCGCAATACAACCTCGCCTGCGCGTGGGCGTCGCTCGGGAAGGTCGACGAGGGGATCCGCGCGCTGCGCGCGTCGGCCGAGGCGGGGTTCGCCGACGCCGCCATGGCGGAGACCGACGCCGACCTCGCGCCGCTGCGCGGCACGCCGGAGTTCGCCGGTTTGCTCGACCGCATGCGCGCGAACCGCTGAACCGGCGGTATATTCCCGCGGTCGGTCCCCGGGGGAGCTCGATGCGACGGATGGCGGCGATCGTACTCTTGGCGGGACCCGCCATGGCGGCGGAGCCCGAGATCGCCTGGGAGAGCGGACTGGCGCGGGCCCAGCAGGCGGCGCGGGCCGCGCACAAGCCGATCCTCGTCGACGTCTGGGCGACGTGGTGCGCCCCCTGCAAGCTCATGGACAAGACGACGTACCGCGACGAGGAGGTGCTCTCCATCCTCCCGGCGTTCGTCCCCGTGAAGCTCGACGCCGACGCCAACGAGGCGTTCCTCGAGCGATTCCGCGTCGAGGCGTTCCCGACCGTCCTCGTCCTCGACGAGGACGGGCGCGAGATCGGCCGGCGGCGCGGGTACGTCTCGGCGAAGGATCTCGGCGCGCTCATGCGCGACGCGGCCGGGGGGTATTCGTCCTATCGAGGTGCCCGCACCCGCAAGGACGACGCCGTCGCGATGCACACGGTGGGCATCTATCTCGCGCGCGTGGGCAATCCGGAGGCCGTCGGCTGGCTCAAGAAGGCGGCGAACAAGGCGAACGATCCCGCGCTCAAGCAGGCCGTGCAGGAGACGCTCGACGGTTTCGTGAGCTCGGCGACGGCGGCTCAGCGCCCGTAGCGATAACCCATCCCCGCGTAGAAGTAGCGGCCCCGCAGCGGTCCCCAGTCGTGGTCGATGGCCGGGTTCCCGAGGTCCGTCTGGATGTAGTCCGTGACGTTGTCGACGCCGACGTAGGCGTCGATCCCCTTCGGGAACGTCCGGCCGATCCGGACGTTCATCGTCCAGAACGACGGGGTGGGGATCAGCCACGGCTGGGTTTCGGAATACAACGCGTCGGGCTGGAGGTTGTCGCGGTCGAAATACTGGACGACCATCGCGCCCTGGTGCTGGAACGAGGCGGAGATCGTGGTGGCCCGGTCGGGCTTGACGTCGATCGTCGCGGCGGCCGTCCGGCACGCCAGGTACGGGATCCGCTGGGTGGTGAGCGTGTAGCTCACGGGGCTGCCGAAATCGGCGACGACCGGGACGGCGTCGGCGTCGCTGGTGTTGTCGGGGTTGAGCCAGGAGATCGAGCCGCGTACGCCGATCCACGGCCGAATCTGCCAGCGCCCTTCGAGGCTCAGGGCGTCGAAACGGGCCTGGGGCACGCTCATGTTCTGGTAGGTCGGTCCGTAACCGTAGGTGAGCGACACCGCCTTGAGGACGTAGTCGTCGAATTCGGTACGGAAATACGATCCCGAGACCTTCACGTCCGGGCCGGGCTGCCAGGTCGCCTCCACCCCTGCGGCGAAGGAGTCCTCCATGCCGATGCCGCGATTCCCGCGGTACTTCCGGCCGCAGCAGACCTCGGAGTAGGTCTGCCCGGGGACGCGAAATCCGGAGCCCGCCGAGGTGCGCAGCGTCCAGGCCGGAACGGGCTTCCACGTGATCGCCAGTCGTGGGAGCGTCTTCGAGCCTCCGGGGAGGGGATAGGCGAGCCAGGCGGCTCGCGTCTCCGTGTCCTCGTACTCGACGTCGACGAATCGCAGCCCCGCTTCGATCTCGAGGCCGTCGCGCGGGGTCCACAGAGTCTCGGCCCACACGCCGGTCTCGGTCGAGTTTTCGGTGAACTCCGCGGAGAACCACGCCTCGGGCGGAAGGCCGAGCGCGAAGGCGTTGTACCGGACGTCCACGACATCGGCTTCGTGCGCCGACCATGCCACGCCGGCGCGCAGCGCCCAGGAGAAGCCGAACGAGCGGGACCACGACCCCTGCGCGAGCCCGGTCGTGTCGGCGATCTTGTAGGTCTGGATCATCGGCTGGTTCGCCGTGAGCTCCTCGAAGATGTCCTCGTCGCGATCGGCGAAGAGGCCGCCGATCTTCACGCGGGAACCGTCCCCGAAACCGATCTCGTAGCCGACGTCGGCCTGGGTGCGTGCAAGGTCGACGTCCTGCCGGTTGTAGCGGAGGTCCGTTTCCCCGGAGATCACGTAGGTGGCGAAGTCGAAGGCGCCGCGGCCTTCCTCCTGCGACTCGTCGTAACCGGAGAGCCCCGCGCGCAGCGTCTGATCGCTCCCGATCCGCCACTCGCCGCGGGCATCCCAGGTCTTCCGGTCGAACGAGCCGAGCTCGTTCGTCCCGTCGCCGTTGGCGTCGATCGTGTCCGAGGTCGCCCAGGAGGCGACGACCGCGCCGCGCAGCTTCTCGCCGCCGCCGCTGACGTCCACGCGGGCGCCGCCCCAGCCGTAGGAGCCGGCGTCGGCGGAGGTGAACAGCTGCAAGCCCGGTTTGGCCTCGCGTCGCTCGAGCTTGATCGATCCCCCGACGGCGCTCCCCTCGAGCTCCGCGGAGTACGGCCCCCGCTTCACCGCGATCCTGTCGACGACGGTGGGCGGGGCGACGGAGAGGAGGTAGACCTGCGCGAGTCCCTTCGGGACCGGAAGGTCGTCGCACACGATCGGCACGTGGTCGTTGCCGAGCCCGCCGAGCGAAAGGTCGGCGTTGTTGCAGTTCGTGCAGACCGTCTGGATCGCGACTCCGGAGGCCTCGAGTTGATCTTCCGTGCGCTCGGGAGTCGGAGCTTCCGCGACGACCGTCCCGCCCAGGAGCAGGACGGCCGCCGCGAGGATGATTCGCCTCACTGCAGACACGCGTCGGCAGCGCCGACGAGCCGGTTGAGCCGGTCGCGGATCGTGGTCTCGGAGTAACCCGCGCCCGAATAGACGACTCGAAGGCCGGAGTCCAGGACGACGTTCGTCGGGACGGCGCCGAACTTGTTGTACTTCGGCCAAGCGACCCGGGCATTGGACGTGAGGGTATCGGCCCAGCAGGGGAAAGTGTGGTCTGGATTCGTGCCGGAGCGGTCGCTCCAGTTTCTGCACTCCGCGTTACTCGGGCGTCCCT